>CALWZB010000040.1 GCA_944385915.1 uncultured Clostridia bacterium
TAGCAGACTGGGAACGGTACGCGGACATTCTTTGTAAAAAGGACCCCTACCGCCATTTGCGCTCCATCCATAACTGCCACGCCTTTTACGACCATACCAGACCCTGGATCACTCATGCCAGCATCCAGCGGCAGGATCTTTATAAAACCACCGAGTTTGTTTCCGATTATCGGATCCGGTACCAAAAACCTATTGTTATGGATGAGATCGCTTACGAAGGCAACATCAACCACGCATGGGGAAATATCTCCGGTCCGGAGTTAGTACGGCGGTTTTGGGAAGCGGCGGTAAGAGGCGGATACGCGACCCATGGGGAAACTATCCTCAACGACAGCGGTCTTTTATGGTGGAGCCATGGCGGAGACCTTTACGGAGAAAGCCCCGCCCGGATCTGGTTTTTATGGGAGATTCTAAAGGAAACGCCGGGATACGGACTGAAACCATGGAGCGAAAAACCGTTTACATGGGATGACATTGTGGCGGTTCCCGAGGAAGACCGGTATCAGGGGGAATATTTCCTTTTGTATTTCGGAAACTTCCGCCCATCCTTTAGGGAGTACTATTTTGATGAGGAAACACCCTATCGGATTGAAATCATTGATACCTGGGATATGACCATTTCCGATATCGGCGTACAGAAAGGGAAAATCCATATTCCCCTTCCGGGAAAAGAATACATGGCCATTCGGATCCGAAAGGAAAGAAACGCATAAAAAAAGACGCGCATTGCGCGTCTTTTTTGTTTCCTTAAACGGTACGAAGATACTCGTAATCCTCTTTGACACACTGGAAGATGTCGTCCAAATAATCCCATTCCCGTTCCACGATGTAGGCTTTGGCGCCCTGGGCATCTGCGGCCGCTTTGACCGCTTTCCAGTCTACGATTCCTTTTCCGGTGGGAGAATTCATCTTTTTGGTCTCCATCATCGCCGCACGCATTTCGGGGGTAAAGATGGGCCGTCCATTTTCGTCCCGTTTGATCTTGGACATATCTCTCGGGGGCTGTACGCCGGTTACCTTACCCGCTTCCTTGGCATGGATCAGTTCAAACCGTCCCGCATGCTTTTGGATAAACTCGACGGCGTTGACACCAGCGGTAGTGCACCATCCCACGTCCAGCTGGAAAATAACCTTAGAAGGATCGGTATTTTCCATCAAAATCTCCAGTCCGTATTTTCCGTTGTACTGGGCAAATTCCTGGGTGTGGTTATGGTAGCCGTATTTTAATCCCGCTTTGGCGCAGGCTTCGCCGACGGCGTTGAGCTTTTCCGCCAGTTCCATCGCCTCGTCATAGGTGGTAAAGTTGGCCATCGGGCAGATCATATACCGGGCGCCCACTTCAGCGAGAAAATCAATGTCCCACAAAGCGCGGTCAAGATGGACATGGGAGGAAATGGCATCTAAATTCAGATCCGCCAGCACTTTTTTCATTTCCTTGGCGTCCAATCCGCCGTAACCGCCGGCAAACTCAATGCCGGTATAGCCGATCTTGCTTAGTTTTTCCAGCGATCCGATATAATCGTTGCGAATGGCATCTCCCAAAGAGTAAGTTTGGATATATACCTGTTCCATCCATTTTCATCCTTTCAAAAACAGGCGGAGACAAAATCGCCTCCGCCTTTCTTTTTTAGAATTTTACCAGTTCTCCGCTGGCAGCAGATTGGTAGATCGCATCCAAAATCTTGGTTACGGTAAATGCCTGCTCAGGTTTTACGCAAAGCTCACCCTTGCCTTCAATGGCATCCAGCCAGATCTTGGCTTCCTGCTGGGGAGGAGGAAGTAAGGACGCGCCCTCGAAGAAATCGACGCCGGCCGATTTGGTCTCGGGAAGAACGGTAGCCATCCGGTCAGCAACAACGGTGTTGATCCGCAGGCCTCTGCCCATACCGTCAGTATCGCGCAAATCCGCGCCGCCCTTGGTACCGGAAAGGAAGGTCTCCGCTTCGCCCACATCCAAAGTGTTCAGCGCCCAGGAGGACTCGATCACGATTACAGAGCCGTCTTCCATGGTAACGAAACCGAAAGCAGAATCTTCAACTTCGTAGGTCTTGTTGTCCCAAGTGCCCATGCTGTTGCCCTGGTTGCCCGGCTCAAGAAGCTTACCGAGTTTCTCAAAGGAAGCGCCCATAACACTCTTGGGTTTGTAGTTATTCATCATCCACAGGGTCAGATCCAGCGCATGGGTTCCGATATCGATCAACGGACCGCCGCCCTGCTTGGACTTGTCGGGGAATACGCCCCAGGTAGGAACGCCTCTTCTGCGGATGGCGTGCGCCTTAGCATAGTAAATGTCGCCCAGGGCACCCTCGTCGCAAAGCTGCTTCAAGGTCTGGACTTCCTGACGGTAACGGTTCTGATAACCAATGGTAAAGAGCTTGCCGCTCTTCTTCCAGGCTTCCATCATTTTTTCCGCATCAGCAGTGGTCGCCGCCATAGGTTTCTCGCAGATAACATGCTTGCCGGCTTCAAATGCGGCAACCGAGATCTCGCAGTGAGAAACGTTAGGAGTGCAGACATGAACGTCGTCTAACTTCAAGCTCTCGTCCGCCAGCATCTCTTTATAATCGGTGTATACTTTCGCGCCGGGAGCGCCGTATTCTTTCGCGGCTTTCTCCGCTCTTTCGATAATAATATCGCAAAACGCTACGATATCACAACGGTCGGCGAAGGCTTTTAAGCCGGGAAGATGCTTTTGATTGGCGATACCACCGCAACCGATGATACCGGTTCTGATTTTTGCCATGGGAAGTTCCTCCTTCACAATATGTATTTCCGCTTGTAATCGTTTACATACGTTACGTGTTTCATTATACCCTTTTTGGGCAGTAAAGTCAATCCTTTCCGAAAAGGGAAAGAAAAAAACGTCAGTTTGCATAAATCAAAGGAGCCGCTTTTGTAAAAGGCGACTCCTTTCAGCAAGACGCAGCGTTACAGTGTCAGCAAATCGTTTACGATCTCCTGGCAGACATCCTCCGCCTGGGGCAAAATGCCAAGCTTATCCAAAAAGGCATGGCCCACACCGCAGTACCGCAAGATCCGGGTATCTACCCCTGCATCTCGAAGAAGCTTTCCGTAAATCTCGTTGGAAATGCGAAGGCCGTCAAATTCGGCGCCCGCGATCAGGCATTTGCACAAGCCCTTTTTATCGGCATAAATGGGGCTGACATAGGGGTTTTCAATTTGGGAAAGATCTCCTTCCAAATAAGTGTTGGCAGATCCGTCCACACCGCTTCCGTCCTTTTCGGTAGGACGTCCCAGCCGGATTCCCGGTTCAATGAGCGGATACTGTTCCTCATTGATCACATAATCGGAAAGCTTCCACTCAAATCCCGCGTCTTTGAGGGCGCCCAAGGTCACCGCTGGATACAGCAAAGCCTGGTATTTTAACATATGGGTACCCAGATCCCGGTCTTTTACCGCTACCACCGCCGTCAAATTGCCGCCGGCGCTGTCGCCGCCCATACCGATTTTTTCTTTGTCGATACCGTAATCATCGGCATGGTCATAAATGTACTTCAAGGTAGAAAAGCAGTCGTTGAAAGCATTGGGGAAAGGTTTTTCCGGAGCCAGACTGTAGTCGACGTTAAACACTACCGCGTCCGCCCGCTCGGCAATCAGACGGCAGGGATTTTCTACCGTAAAAGGAGTCCCGCCGACCCAGCCGCCGCCATGGATATAAATAAAAGCGGGCCGTCCGGTCTTTCCTTCCGGCTTTCTCGGATAGTAGATCCAAAACTTCACCATATTGCCGTCGAAATCGTGTTCTTCGTATTTGGTCCAAATTTCCACCGTATTCATATTCCGGTTGGGGAATCCCATCATCTTCCGCATATCCTCGACGCTACGGGACGCGGGCGCGGCATTTTGGCTATGAGCCATTTTGGTAAAGGCATCGGCGCGTTCCTTTGCCATCTGTAATTCTCTGGGGTCCATAACTCCTTCCCGGTCATCGTCGGGGACGATTTTGAGCTGTACCTTGGTGCCGTACATTTCGGTTTCCCGATGGGTATTCTGCATCACTTCAAACAATTTGGGATCATATGCTTGCATAGTGACTCTCCTTTCATTTTCCTAAAAAAAGAAGCGATCTCTCTCTTTTTTTTAGGGATTGTTCCAAATGTACTCTATCACATTTTTCAGAAAAAGTCAACGTGACAGTGAAAAGTCTGTTACAAAAATGTAATTTTTAAGCCGAAAAAGTTACAAAATGGTTGCAATCAATGACAAAATGTGTTATACTGGACCTGAAATTTGGAAAGGAGACTTGGGATGGAACCGTTTCGAGTGTGGAGCCAAAAAGCTGCGAATATGTCGCTTTTCTGGCTTCGTTGGATTGGCGAAAGCGTTTTGGTTGTATTGCTTTGGGCTGCCAAAGCGGTGCGTCCGGTTTTTGTCCTTAGCTTTTTATTGTTTCAAAAGCAGCTGGCAAGGGGGATACTTCTTTCCCACAAAAAGGCGAAGGAAGCCAAAGCGCGGTTTGAGGATATGCTTGCACGGAAAGGATGGATTCGGACTCTGGTCCCTTATCTTTCTCCTATCGCGGGGCTTTTGTTTTTATTTGTGACCGTGCAAAAGGGCCTGAGCGCCGAGTATGCGGTAGCAGTATCTACCGGAGATGGAACAGTAGCTTATGTAAGCGATGAATCGGTGTACGCCAACGCCAGAGAATCCCTTTCCCAAAAAAGCGTAGATGGTGCATTTTCTTCATCCTCGTCGCTGCGTCTGGTCAAAGCGGACGCCGGTTCGCTCCTTTCTACCGAGGAATTGGCGGAAATGATCCTTTCTCACACCCAAGAAGCGGTGGAGGGAGAAGGGCTTTTTATCGACGGAGAATATTATTGCGCGTCCAGAGAGCCGGGGGTGATCCAAACGGCGCTGGATACCGTCTTAAGCCGGTATTCCGATGAAGGAAGCGCCTCTTTTGCCGAAGAAGTGTTAGTCAAGGAAGGGATTTATCCCTCTGAAACGGTTCTTTCGAAGGAAGAACTGAACGCACTCCTGGAAAGCTCCGTCTCTTCTTCAGCCGTTTCCCTTTCCTATGCGGCCAGGAGCCTTTCTTCCGAGGAAGTACTTCGGGAATTGGAAGCGGAAGCGGAAATTTCCGTTCCGGTTTTGACCGTCAAGGTCATTCGCCGGGAAACGGTTACCGAGTCCATTCCCTTTTCCACCGAGATCCAATATGATGACACCAAATATCAAGGTTACGAGGACATCCTGGTAGCGGGAAAAGACGGTAAGCAGCTTTCCGAATATAATGTGGAATATATAAACGGCGAAGAGGTCGGGCGAACCCTTTTATCCTCTGCCGTCCTTTCCGAGGCGGTGACCGAGGAAAAGATCCAGGGAACCCGGTCTGTCGAAGAAGGAACGCTGATTTGGCCTTTGGGAGGAGTCGGCGGATATATCAGCTGTTACTACGGGGAAAACGGCCATAACGGCGTAGATATCGCCGCGCCTTTGGGTACCGACATTTATGCCGCCGCTTCCGGAACTGTGGTAGTTGCCAACTGGTATTACAGCTATGGAAACTGTGTAATGATCGAGCATCCCGACGGCACCAGGACCCTTTACGGTCACTGCTCCGCTCTTTATGTTTCGGTGGGGGATTCGGTGACGGTAGGTCAGGTCATTGCCGCCGTAGGCAGTACCGGCTATTCTTCGGGAAATCATCTTCATTTTGAGTATTACCAAAACGGAAGCCGGAAAGATCCTCTGGACTTTTTGGATGGGTGGGAGTACTATAAGGTCAAACGATATTGAAATAAAGGATGAGGACTTTGGAGATCTCGAAACTGTTTTCGGTTTTGCATACCGCCGAGGCGCTAAAAAACAACACCCGCCATTCCTGGACGTCCGACGGACGTCGGGAAAGCGTTGCGGAGCATTGCTTTCGTCTTGCCGTAATGGCGTATTTTGTCAAGGACGAGTACCCCGATTTGGATTGGAGCCGGCTGATTTTAATGTGCCTGTTTCACGATATGGGGGAGGCTTTTACCGGAGACATTCCCGCTTTTATTAAGACGGACGAGGATGAAAAGCGGGAAGAAAAGGCCATTGACAGCTATCTTTCCAGCTTGCCGGAGCCGTATCGAGAGGAGCTTTCTTCGCTGTTTTCCGAAATGGAAGCAAGAAAAACGACAGAAGCAAAACTTTGCTGGGGCTTAGATAAGATGGAGACGCTGATCCAGCATAACGAAGCGCCGATTGAGACCTGGCTTCCGTTGGAGTACGAAAAGAACTTTACCTACGGAGAAAAAGAAACCGCCTTTTCGGAGTATTTGATTCGCCTTCGAAAGGAGATCAACCGGGTGACTTCGGAAAAGATCCAAAACGAGAAAAAATAAAAACGGCGCTGCTTTCGCAGCGCCGTTTTGTTTTTTAATATTGCCGGCCCCAGAAGATCAAATGCTTGGCGGGTTTTCCGCAGCAGACACAGGTATCCGCAATGGGTTCCCGCAGCGCGGGATCAGAGGGAATACACCGGGATTTTAAGCCGGTCTCCTCTTTGATCTTGTTTTCACATTCCTCATCGCCGCACCACATAGCGCGAATAAAGCCGTTGCCTTTTTGGGCGATGGAAAGGAAGGTCTCCCAATCCTTGGCGTCAAAGGTCATGTTCTGGCGGTTGTCCAACGCCTTTTGGTACAGCCCCTTCCGAACCGCTTCCAGTGCCTCGGGCACCTTTTGCTCCAGCTCATCCAGAGAAACCACGATCTTTTCCCGGTTATCTCTGCGTACCAGGACGCACTGGTTGTTTTCCATATCCCGGGGACCGATCTCCAGCCGCAGAGGAACGCCTTTCATCTCATACTCACTGTACTTCCATCCGGGAGAATTATCGCTGTCGTCCAATTTGACCCGAACCAGTCCCTTTAACCGGGCAAACAGCTCTCTCGCTTTTTCCATCACGCCGGGCTTGTTGGCCGCCACCGGGATAATGACTACCTGAATGGGTGCCACCGCGGGGGGAAGTACCAGCCCGTTATCGTCACCATGGGTCATAATGATACCGCCGATCAAACGGGTGGAAACACCCCAGGAGGTCTGGTGGGGGTAAGCTAACTTGTTGTCGCGGCCGGTAAACTGGATATTAAAGGCTTTGGCAAAGCCCTGGCCGAAATAGTGGGTGGTTCCCGCCTGTAAAGCGACGCCGTCATGCATCATCGCTTCGATGGTGTAGGTGGCTTCCGCGCCGGCAAACTGCTCCTTCTTGGTCTTTTGGCCTTTCAATACCGGCATCGCCAGCTCATTTTCACATAACGACGCGTAAATATCCAACATTTGGAGCGTCTCTTTTCTCGCTTCCTCTTCGGTTTCATGCATGGTGTGGCCTTCCTGCCACCAGAACTCTACCGAGCGAAGGAAGGGACGGGTGGTCTTTTCCCAGCGCACCACCGAGCACCACTGATTATACAACTTGGGAAGGTCTCTGTAAGAATGGATGATGTGGGCGAAATGCTCGCAAAAGAGAGTTTCCGAGGTGGGACGGACGCAAAGGCGCTCCGAAAGCTTTTCGCTTCCGCCGTAGGTAACCCACGCCACTTCGGGAGCGAAGCCCTCTACATGGTCTTTCTCCTTTTGCAGCAGGCTTTCCGGAATAAACAAAGGCATCGCTACGTTTTCATGACCGGTCTCTTTGAACCGGGTATCCAAAATGCGCTGGATATTTTCCCAAATGGCGTAGCCGTAAGGTCGCAGGATCATACAGCCGCGAACGCTGGAATAATCGATCAGCTCGGCTTTTTTTACGATGTCAGTGTACCATTTGGCGAAATCCTCATTCATAGGGGTAATCGCTTCTACCAATTTTTTCTGATCCGCCACAATATCTGCCCCTTTCTATGGTTACATGTACGGTTACGTCCTATTATAGCAAAAGCGCCTTTTTTTTGCAAGACAAAAACCGCCTTTAACAGAAAAAACGCCCCGGTTTTCCGGAGCGTTTTCGGTTATAGGAAAATATAGATACAGTTCGCATCCTCTTCCAGCATATAAGAATAGCTGAAGACGCCGTCGCCTTTGGCTTCACTTGGGACCAAAGAAGAGAAGGACCCGTTTTCCGAAAACAGGTTTTGGTAGAACTCGTCGTAGGTTTCGTCGCTGTCCAGCATAAAGAAGACGTAATCTCCCGGCTGTTTGAGCTTTTCCTCGAAAAGCGCGCGAACAGCGTTTTCATCGTAAGAGGAAAAGAGCAGACCGTTTTCGGCAAGATAGGACCGATCCGAAGTACAATCGGGATAGTCGATCTCGCCCACGTCCGGGGTATATCCCACCGCCTGCGCCTTTTCGTCATCCATAATGAAAAACTCGTACCGTATCACCGAATGTTCGGCGCCGGGATGGATGCTGTCGCCGTAGGTGGGGTCACATACATACCAGTACCCGTCGATCTCTACCATATTCCATGCGTGAGGGCGGTTCTGGGTTTGGACATAGCCGTTTAGCGCGATACAGGGGATGGAGAGCTGATCCAATAAGTATTTCATCGAGTAGGCGTATCCGCCGCAAACGTCATACTGTTCTACCAGCGCATGGGTGATCCGGTTGACCGGCTGGTTTACGCCGCTTAAAAAGGCGTAGTTATATTCGATATGGTTCGCTAACTCCTCATAGAGGTAAAGGACCTTGTCATAGTCGGTGGAAAATTTTTCCGTCCCTTTTAAAAGCTCCTCGGAGATCCGCTTCAGCTCACCGGTATAGTAGTTGCATTCATCTTCGTTATAAAAGTAAGTCAGAGAAAAGTCGGTCATTTTCCCGGTGAGATCGCTGTAATAGTAGATCTGATCCAGCCAGAAAGCCTCGGGGTAATCTAACCGGACCATAGTGAACACATCCAGCAGATGCTGGCTGTCGATATTGGACTCTACCGGAAAGCGCTCGGTGCTGTGGGTGGCGATCGCACCCCGTATACTTTCATAAAGCGCCTGATCCTCGTAGGAAAGCTGAGTATAGTAAAACCGTCCCTGACCGCCAATGGTCAAAGGGGTTTCCAGAGGAGGAAACGCGGTGGGGTTTACGACCTCGCCGGAAACAGGAAGCGCGCTTTCCCCGCTGGGCTCCGAAAAGGGGTCGGAAGAGGAAAAGCCGCTTTCCCCTTCCGGAAAGGATACGCTTTCCGAAGAAGAGGGCGTACTTTCTGTTTTGGAGGAGAAAAACTCATTGATGCTTTGGGAAACATTGGAAACGCCGTCTGTGATCAGATCAAAGCCGTCTTTCCATAAAAAGGTGACATTCAACGCAATGGAGAGAACGAATAAGACGGCAAAAAAGCCAAATCCACTTCGTTTTCTTGGTGCCATAAAAGTATTACTCCTTTTTTAAATGTACCGTCGGCAGTAAGATCGCCGAGGGGGTATCAGGTCCGAAATAGATGGTCTGGTTGGCGACAGCGGTCTCTTTGATGGTAGACCAGACGCCTTCTTTGTTGGGGTGAACGGCATACTCAGGAAAATTCGAGGAGGAAATGTCCACCCGGATCCGGCTTCCCTTTTGGATCCGCCAGGCGACATCCCAGCTTTGCACAGTGATCGGCTCCACCGTATTGGGGGTGTAAGAGAGCCGCTCGGGAGAGCCGTTTCGGTAGGCGAGGGTGGTGATCCCGCTGCGGATATGGTAGGCTTCCCCATCGGGGAATTCCTCCATGATCTTAAAGGTAAAAGCGGTGTCCGGCGCATCGGATGAGACATAAAGGGACGCCTTAATGGGTCCGATAATGTCGGTATCCTCTTTGAAAGGAAGAGAGCGGAAGGATAAAACGTCGCTTCGGTAATGGACATCGGGCTGACGCAGGCTTCCTACCGCCGACATGGTGCGAAAAAGGGATTCGGCGCCGTAAGAGGGAACCGGATCATTTGGATCATAACGGTAGCTTTGCTTTCCCGAAACGCCCGGTGTATCCAGTAAGGTTTCGTTCTCTCCGAGGTAAAGGACTTTTTCCTCGTCAAAGGGCACCGGATAATCGGAAAATTCCAAAAAGGTATCGGCGCCGATAAGATAAAAACGAACTTTCCGTTCGGGGAGTTTTTCTTCTTTCAGCGTCAGGGTGAACCAGTCCAAAACGCTTTTGGTCTCGTTTTCTTCACTGTGGAGCGCAAGCCCTAAGGCCTTTTGCTTTTCGATGACGCTTTTTGAGGAATGGTTCCATGGCCCGACGTTGAGCACCGCATGGGCGGCGCTTTCCTTGCTCAGGGAGGAAAATCCCTTTAACGCGGAGCCTAAATGGTGGTCGTACCATCCTTCCCCCACAAAAACGGGAATTTTCATCTTCGAAGGGATCTCCCGGAGCATTTTCCAAAAGCCCTGGTTCCAATAGGGAGAGGTGCGGTCGGTATTTGAGATCCAGTCTCTGTACCAGGGAAGCTTTCTTCCCCATAACGCTTCGTCCACCTCGATCTGGGGGCGGTATTTGGCGGATTCCATATAATCCGCCGATATGGGAAAGCCCGCGTTATCCATCGCCCATGCGGTGAGGATATCCTGACGGAAGAGGCCGTCCTGGTACGCGGAGGTGTGCCGGTCGGTGCCGTAAACGGTAAGATAGAAGCTCTTGACCTTTTTGGGTACCGCGTCCGCCATGACCCATCCGGTAAACGCCAGATAGGACGCCCCCCGGTATCCTATATTCTTAATGATATCCAGTCCGTCCAGGTACCGCATCAGGCATAAGCCGTCGGCGCGGTCGTTGACGTTGGGCTCCCAAACGCCCTTGGATGGACCGGTGCCTCTGCAAAACTGGTAAACAAAAGCGAAGCCCCGTTTTGCCATTTCCTCGCCGGTGATGCAAAGCATTTCCTGCATATGGGGGTAACAGCTTCGCTGTACCACCGTAGAATAGGGCGGAGCGATCTCCTTGGGATCCGGCGTAAAGATCTCGGTAAAAAGCTCAACGCCGTCCTCGCATGGCAAAAACAACGTCTCTTTTTTTACCGTTTCGCAAATAACAGGATATCCGGAAGAGGTAAAGGAGTCCCGAAACTGTTTCATCATAGCTTCTCTCTGATTCATAAGCCCACCACCTGTTAAAAATCTATCCTTATTTTACCATTTTTTTAGTCAAAAAGCAAACAGGTGTTTTCCTTTCAAAAAAGAAAACGAAAAACATAAGGTTTTTCGCTTTCCTTTGGACTTTTTTGTTATTTTCCGTAAAAGACTACTGTCTTGTTGGCAACCGTCATATCTTCCCCCGGATAAAAGGTATCCGCTAACGCCTTAAGGGCATTCCGATAGGAAAGATAAGCGTCGCTTTGGGGATCCGGCGCATAGGAAGAAGAAAGGCTTCGGGAAAGAAAGGCCTCTTTTTGGTAAAAAAGAGGAAACGAAAATTCCAAAATATTTTCTTTTTCACCGAAAAATTGCCGGAGAAGAGGAAGGGATTTCAAATAGCCATGGCGCAGGGAGGAAAAACGGGGACAATATTCTAGACAAAGAGCCTCCTGAGCTTGGGTAAAGGGGTCGTTTTCATCCCGGACATGAAATAATATGGCGATAGACCCGTCTTTTTTCATAATCCGGGAACATTCTTTTCGGAACGCCTCCGGCGAAAACCAGTGAAATGCCGACGCCGCTGTGATCAAATCGACGCTTTGATCAGCAAGACAAGTCTGCTCCGCCGAAGCGGCAACGGAATAAAACTTCTTCTCCGAAGAAAAAAGCGTCTCCGCTTTGGCGCGCATCTGCGCGTTGGGCTCTACGCCGTATACCGTGTATCCCCGACGCAAAAATTCTCCGGTGAGCAGTCCGGTGCCGGAACCAATGTCCGCAACAACACCTTCCTTTGGCAAAAGCCCGCATAAAAACGTTACCGCTTCGTTTGGATACCCCGGCCTTCCCGCCTGATAAGCGTCGGCACGACCGTTAAAAACAGTTTCATTCATAGGTATCCCTCCCGAATCGTTTTGGTGACAGTAAGACATTCATATGACATTTTCTGGATCCGCTATGTCGAAGGTGATATTCCGTCTCTTTCAGGAAAGTAAAACCGCATTTTTCACAAACCCGCCTGGACTGAATATTGGACGGCTCGTAGCCGCAGCATAAAAAATCGTACCCCAGCGTATCAAAGCAGTAGGAAATCACCGCCTGGACCCCTTCGGGCATCAGCCCTTTTCCCCAGTACTCCCGGCTTAATACATAACCGATCTCCCGGCCGAAAAGGGGGTAAAGCGCTTCGGTAAGGGTATCGGGGCTGTACCGTTCGATACCGATAGAGCCGATCACTGTTTGGGTTTGCCTGAATACCACCGCAAGGGTCTTTTTTTCTTCTATAAATTGATCGAGGATCTGTTGGGATTCCCCAATCGAACGGTGGTGGGGCCATCCAGCCATTTCTCCTACTCCTTCCACCGAAGCGTACCGGTAGAGATCCTCTACGTCCCCCTGCTCAAACGGGCGAAGGATCAACCGTTTGGTGACCAGATGAATGCCGGTCACATCGATATCCGCGTTCATAAAAACAACCTTTCCGTCAAAGGGTAACAAAAAAGTCCGCCGGACACTCCGACGGACTTTTTTTGGTGAAGATGAATGGACTTGAACCATCGACCCCCTGCATGTCAAGCAGGTACTCTAACCAGCTGAGCTACACCTTCATATCGGCCGCCTAAAGACAGCCGACGGTTTGGTGGAGACGGTGAGACTCGAACTCATTACCTCTACACTGCGAATGTAGCGCTCTCCCAGGTGAGCTACGCCCCCACAAGTCCCTCACGCAGTGAGGACTTTTAGCGTAGATAATTATAGCACAGTCAAACCGTTTTGGCAAGTCCCAAATTCATTTTTTTCAAAAATTTTTTATTGAAAGCGGATCCCCGGCGAATCCGGCGTCAGCGCTTCAAAAGTGTAGCCCCTTTCCCGGTAATAATCGATGATCTTTTTGACCGCCTCCGGCGCGGTGGTACGGATGGTATTGTCATGGAGCAAAACAACAATGGTATCCTTGTCGCCGGCGGACTCGATGACGTTTTTCGCGATGACGTCGGGGTCCTCGGCGTAGCTTAAATCGTCTTTTCCCAGGGCATTCCAGTCAAAATAGGTCAGTCCTCTGCTTTTGGCGCCTTCGATGATCTCTTTTAGCACCCCTTGCCCTGCCACCGCATTTTTGCTCCCGCCGGGAAACCGGAACACCTGGGGCCGGTAGCCGGTGATGGATTCGATATGGTCCGCTAACCGGGTCAGATCTTCAAAAAAAGCGTCGGCGCTCTGGTAGATCTGGTTATAGTTGTGGCTGTAGGAATGAAGTCCAAGGGTATGCCCTTCGTCTAAAATACGCTGGTAAAGCATTTTTCCCCGATCGGTAGTAGCGCCGATAACGAAAAAGGTCGCTTTGACATTTTCCTCTTTCAGCAGATCCAAAAGGTCGATCGTGACTTTGGATGGGCCGTCGTCAAAGGTAAGATAGACCACCTTTTCCGAGACTTCTGAAGTGGGGACCGCGGGGGCGCTTTGCCGTAAAACCAGACCGCAGATCAGCGCGAGAAGCCCGGTGAGCAGAAGAAGACGGGGCGTTTTTTTATTGGTAAAGCTGTAAGATAAAAACATAAAAAAGCCTCCCTTGATAGCAATCCTATGCAGGGAGGCTTTTTTCCATTCTAATAATTTCGGATCAGGGAAACCACTTTCCCCAAAATGGCAAGCTCGGGGACAATAATCGGCTCAAACGCGTCGTTTTCCGGCATAAGCCGGAAGCAGTCCTTATCTTTATAAAAACGCTTGACGGTGGCCTCGTCCTCGATCAGCGCCACGACGATCTCTCCGTTTTCGCAAACCGGAGTCTTTTTGACAATGACGATATCGCCGTCTAAAATGCCGGCGTTGATCATACTTTCTCCCCGTACATGAAGGGCGAAATAATCTTTGGAATTACCTCTAAGATTGAATACGGGGATGTACTCTTCGATCTCTTCAATGGCGGTAATGGGGACACCGGCAGTGACGGTTCCCAAAAGGGGGACCGAAAGAGCATGATTTCGCGGAAGCTTAATGGTGCGCTTTTTGAGCGGATCCCGGAGGATATACCCTTCCTCCGCCAGCTCGTTGAGATAATGGTGAACCGTCGAGGTGGAGCGGATCCCTAATTCCTCGCAAATCTCCCGTACAGTAGGAGAAACACCGTCTTCGGAAATTCTGTCCCGGATGAATTGATAAATTTTTTGTCCTTTTTCGTTAAGCATACGTTCCTCCTAATCGATGTTGAGGCCCAATACTTCTGCGACCTGGTGAAAAACATGGTCCTTTGCCATAACCAAAATGGTATCGCCGGCGTAAATTCTGGTACTGCCCCTGGGAATCAGGATCGCGTCCGCCCGCTGGACGGAAACGATGACCGAATCCTCGGGAAGGGGGATCTGGGACAAAGGCTTCCCGAAGGGCATCCACCGACGTCCCGTCGCCGCAGATCACCGGGATATCCAAAGCATCCGCCACCTCGTGACAGGTAGCGCTGTTGTTTTCAATGAGAGTGACATGGTGGTCATGTCCCAAAAGGGTAGCGGCTAAATAATACCCGACCCGTCCGCCTCCGACAACAATTACGTTTATGCGTCTTCTCCTTCTTCCACGACGACGATGAGCAAGCGGTCCTCCGGCTGGATCCGGTAATGGCTTTCCGCCCCTGTTAAGAGAAAGCCATCTTTGGTCTCCACTCCGATCAGACGCCTTCGGGATGTGCCCTGAAGCTGTCCGGCGGCAATGCCGATCCATTTTTTGGGAGGCGCCATCCACTGAAAATCCAACGCGCCCTGAGAGGTAGAAAGGCGAAAATTTTCCTCGTCTAACAAAATGCTTTTCAGTGCATCCGCGGTTGCCCGGGTAGAAGAAAATGTCTCGATCCCCATCTGACGGAAAATGGTTTCCTTTTCGCTGTCATTGATCCGCGCTACTGCTTTATTGACCCCAAAAAGGCTTTTGGAAAGCTCACAAACCAAAATATTGGTGTTGTCATCGTCGGTCACCGCCAAAACGGTGTCGCAGTTTTCGATCCCCGCCCGGATCAAAACATCCTGGTCAATGGGAATACCGGCGGTGACATAGCCGCTGTATTCCGGGGACAAAAGAGAGAAGCTTTCCTCCCGCCGGTCCACTAAGGAAACGGCGTGGCCCTTTCGGGAAAGACGGTTTGCGAGACGGGCGCCTTCTTTTGTGCACCCTACGATCAACAAATTCATGTAATTATCCCTTATTTTGCTGCGGCTTGCCGCTTTTTTCCTCCTGGGTCAGCTTTTTATAGTAAAGGCAGCCGATGAGCGCTCCAATCCCCAAGATCCCATAGAGGACGATCGCCACAGTAAG
>CALWZB010000041.1 GCA_944385915.1 uncultured Clostridia bacterium
TTGGTCCTTCTACCGATGCCTATAAAGAATACTTGAAGCTGATGCGGGATTGGTACGCGGAAGGTCTCATTGACCCCGACTTCGCTTCTACTAACTCTACTGCGATCCTGACCGATAACGAGTACTACGCCAACGATAAGTGCGGTGTTGGTATGGTTTACCAGGGCACCTGCGGCAGCTTTCATTACACGAATGGTTATACCGAAAATGAAGATATCTGGCTTCAGCCCATGGTTGCTCCCGTTTTGAACGAGGGCGATACCGTTGGCACCACCTTTCAGTCGGAAACCGCCTGCAACCCCCAGATGATCACCACCAATGTTTCCGATGAGGAACTTCCCATCCTGGCGCAGTGGCTTGACTGGCACTATACCTATGATTATCTGGTCATCCAGTCTTATGGTGTGGAAGGCGAATCCTTCACCATCACGGAAGATGATCCTGATGGGTACTACTACTACTACACTGATATCATTCGCAATCCTGTGGACAGTCAAATGACTTCTGGTGACGTAGTATTTACCTATGCGCTGTTCAATAATGTTGGCTTTATGAACTGGCAGAGCCGGTTTGAGCTGAACGCTTCTATGGGCCAGACTTGGCCTCCTATCGCCTATGAGACTTGGGCGAACCAGACTGATGACTTGATGGTTCCCTTGAATGCTTCCTTTACTCCGGAAGAATCTCAGGAATACCAAAATCTGTATGTTGATATTGAGTCTTATGTTGCGGAGAACACTGTTCAGTTCATCATGGGCACCAAAGACATCGATGCGGAGTGGGATAGCTTCGTTTCCGGTCTTGAGTCTATGAACGTAGCGCGCTGCATCGAATTGAAACAGATTTCCGTTGACCGTTACCTCCAGAAGAAGTGGGTCTTGGAAGACTAAGAGCAAAACTTTATCAAAAAACGCTGTGCGAAAGCACAGCGTTTTTTCTTGCTTTTAGCAGGAAGCTAACAAAAGAGCGTTCGGATGGGAAGAAAGAAAACAAAATTATTCCGTTTGGATACGAACAAAACTTCCCTGTTCCCGTTTTTTGGAGATGATGATCTGCCGGTCGATTTGCTCTTTTAATTCAGATACATGAGAAATAATTCCCACCAATCGGTTTCCCTCGGTAAGCCCTTGCAGTGTTTGGATGGCTTGTTTTAATGATTCATCGTCCAAAGAGCCGAACCCTTCGTCTACAAACATGGTATCCAGCCGTATCCCGCCGGAGGAGGATTGGATTTCATCCGATAACCCCAGGGCTAAAGCCAGTGACGCTTTAAAGGATTCGCCGCCGGAAAGCGTTTTTGCGCTTCGTATGGATGCGTTATAATGATCGACCACGTCCAGTTCCAGACCGGTTTGGCTTCGCAAATCGGTGGGATCGATCCGGCGTTTCAACTCATACTGTCCTCCAGTCATAGACAGTAATCGAAGGTTGGCGCGCCGGATCACCCGGTCAAAATAGTAGGTTTGCACATAAGTTTCCAGGGTGATTCGACTTTTTCCGCTTACCGTTCCGGAAGCGGTATTGGAAAGAGAGCGTGAAAGGAAGTAGCGTTCCTCTGCCTGCTGGAGGGCTGCTTGCTTTTGATGGATGCTTTCTTTGGAAATCAGGTTGGTCTTCAGCCGAAATTGAAGGATGGAAAGCTGTTCCTCACCGTTCTTTTTTTCAGCTGTCAGCGCGGCGGTTTGGCATTCCAACTCCTCTAAAGGAGGCAGTGGCTGAGCGGGCAGTTGTTTGGACAGTGAGGAGAGAGACGCGGTAAATTGCTGGATGCGATTTTTTTGCGCCTCATAGGCGTTGGCTTTTTGCTGTAAAAGCGTTTCCAGACCGGATTTTTCCGCTTTCCATAGGGCAATGCCCTTTTGCGCTTCCTCTCTGGTGGGGTAGGGGAGAGCGGCAGCCCTTTCTGTGAACTGACCGGAAAGACGGGCTAAATCGGCGGATAAAGCGGCGATCTCATCGGTTAAGGTATCCTTTTCCTTTTGGGCGGCTTCTTTTTCTTTTTCCAGCTTAGGAAGGGCTTTTTCAATGACGGTGCGGCGTTCCTTTTGCCGTTGAAGCGCCTGTTTTTGCGTTTGGAGCACTTTCTGCTGCTGGGACAGGGTTTGAAGTTCTTTTTGGATCTGCTGGGGCAAGGCGGAAGGATCAGCCCCGGGAAACAGGCTTTCGCCTTGAATAGAAATTTGTTGGAGCAGGGTTTGGAAGCTCCCATTTTTTGCGCCGGCGTCCTGGCTGAGGCGGGTCAGCTGTTCCTCCGCTTTGGCGGCGGCAGCTTTCTTTTCCTTTCGCATCGCCTCGGTGGGCGGATGGGAAAGGAGGGGAGCGGGGGCAGGATGATGGGGGGAACCGCATACCGGACAAGGCTCTCCGGTCTTTAACTCGGAAGCCAGGATCCCTGCCTGGGCATCCAAAAACGCCTTTTCCAGCTGCTCCGATTCGGCGCGGAGCAGATTACGGCGCTGTTCCCCCTCCCGATAGGCGGCAAGGCTTTCCTCGTATTGGGTTTTGGCAGTGTGAAGGGAAGAAAGAAGGGCGTTTAATCGCTGAAGCTGCTCGGTCTTTCCATCCAGCTCCTTTTGTCTGGAAGAAAGTTTTTCCTCGTTGGCGGCCACTTCGGAAAGGGTTTCCCTTTCTTTTTGATATTGCTCTATGGTGGCGCCGAGCTGAAGGAGCGTTTCTTCTGTCTGGCTAAGGCGTTTGGTTTGCAGCTGGCGGGTTTCCTTTTTTAATTTCCCTTCGGCGCGGATCTTTTCCAGCTCTTCATATTGGGGAAGTTTTTCCGATAGAGCGAGAATTTTTGCGGCAAGGGCTTCCATCTGGGGCCGTTTTTCTTCCGCGTTTTGGGCTTCCTGCATAAGGGCGGGAAGCTTTTTTTGCGCTTCCTCCAGCGCAGCGTGCAAGGATGCGATTTCCGCTTTGGCTTTTTTCGCTGACTGGGCGATGCCGGTCAGCCGGTTTTTTTCGTTAAGCTGCTCCTCTGTTTTGGAAAGAAGCGTTTGCTGCTTTTCGAGAGCGGTTTGATCCTCTTCGATTTGGGTATCCAATACCGGCAAAAGGACAGGGAGGGCAAATAACCCGTTTTCCTTTTCCTGGTTCCAGATTTCCCATTGGGGGCTGTGCTCCGGAAAAGAGAAACGAAGGATCTCCTGGGTGATTTGTGCGGCGATCTCGTCGTAGTCTTTTTTTCGTTTGGCAGTCTCAGCTTTGAGCCTTTCTTGAAGCTCCGAAAAAAGCCCGGTGTGAAACAGATCCCGGAAAATTTTGCTTCGCTCTTCGGTTTTGGAAAGGAGCAGCTTCAAAAAATCCCCTTGGGCGATCATTACGATCTGGGTAAAACGGTTCTTGTCCAGCCCGATCAGTTCGGTGATTTTCTGGTTGACCTCCCGGACCTTAGTTATCAGAGGCTGTCCTCCACCCAAGGACAGTTCGGCTTCGGCTCTTTTGATCGTTAAAGCACCCCTTCGTCCCGGGCGGAGGTACTCGGGGCTTCGCCGAACAGTGTAGGTTTTCCCCCGGCAGAGAAATTCCAATTCGACATAGGTAGGCGTCTCAGGCGCAGCATACTTGCTTCGAAACATGCTGGCGTCCCGGACGGTTCCGCTTCCTTCCCCGTAAAGTGCAAAGGTGATTCCGTCGAAAAGGGTGGTTTTTCCAGCTCCGGTATCGCCGGTGATCAAATATAATCCTTTTTCTCCTAACCGTTCAAAATCCACCACCGTTTTTTCGGCATAGGGACCAAAGGCGCAGAGGGTCAGTTTCAGCGGTCTCATCGGTCTTTTTCTCCTTCCCAAAGATTTTTGATCTGTTCATCCAGATAATTTTTTTGCGCCTCATCCAAAGGCGCATTATTTTGAAGCTGGTACAGCTCCTCGAACAGGGCCAGGGGAGAGAGGGCATCCACCTTTTCTCCGCCTGTGATCCACGCCTGGCTTTGCGTGCGCCGGTTATCGTATCGAAGCTCCATAATGTTAGGGTAAAAATGGCGAAGCTTTTGCATCGCGTCCAATACATCCTCTTCGTCAGTGAGTGTGACCGAAAAGAAGTCGTCGGTGTTTTGTCTTTGCAGGTAATCCCGTCCGGTAAGCTCCATATAGCTTCCCCGAAGCTTGCGAAGGCGGCGAAGGGGGTGTAACGGGCGAAAGGAAATTTCTGGCGGCTGCCCTTTTTCCTTTAGAGTGATCACAGTCAAGGATTTTACATCGTCACTTTCGGAAAAGGAGTAAGCAAGCGGCGTGCCGCTGTAGCGGATGGTTTCTTTTCCTGCCTTTTGCGCTTTGTGGATATGCCCCAAAGCCACATAATCGAAAGCGTCAAACAGAGATGCTTCCATATGATCCAAACCGCCTATCGAGAGGGTCTCCGACTGGGAGAGGACGGCGCCGATGACAAATTGATGCGCAACCAAAACGTTACGCCGGCGGGGATCCAGGGTAAGTGCGTCCAAAGCGGTTTTAACCGCGTCCTGGTAGCTTTCGATCACAGCATCGGGAAACACGGCGCGCACGATGGCCGGTTTGAGGAAAGGGAGAAGATAAAAGGCGGTTTCCCCGTGTTCATCCGATAGGAGAACAGGGGGCTCCGGGCCGGTATATAAGGAAGAAAGATAGACGCCCCCTTTTTCCATGATCTGTTTTCCGAAAGAAAGGCGTTCCGGAGAATCATGGTTTCCGCTGATGAGAAAAACAGATGTCAAGGCAGAGAGCTTTGCCAAAAAATCGTCAAACAGTCGCACCGCTTCGGCAGGGGGGATGCTTTTATCATATATGTCCCCCGCTAACAGCACGGCGTCTGGGGATTCTTCTGTTACAATTTGTAGAATTTTGTCTAAAATATACTTTTGGTCTTCTAATAGAGAGAAATCATTGAGCCGTTTCCCTAAATGAAGATCGGAAAGATGGATGAATTTCATAGACGAACCTTTCTGTTATAGAGTTTGGCGGCGGAAAAAAGAAAAGTCCTGTTATTTGCAGGACTTTTCTACCCGATTACCGGTAGCGGGTTTTGGGGTAGTAATATTCAAAAATAATGGTGTCATTTTCTCCCTCGGCGCCATAACCGCGAATGGTCCAGGACACTTTGGATGCTCCCATTTTTTCCGCGAGACGAATGAGTAAAGGCCGCTTGCCTTTTTCATAGGCGATAAAGTTGGGGCGGGCGATGACATTGGTCAAGCCATTGCGTAAAGCGAATGCCTTTACAGGAGAAACGGCGCTTCCGTAGTCCCGGCAGGCCAGCTGGCCCCGATAGACATCGGGTGCGTTCTTCCGAAACCATGAAACGATGGTAGGGTCAAAGCTCTCGATACAGAAAGCGCCCCGATACCGGCGCAAAATGTCCAGCGTTTTTTCCGCCAAAAGCGCATTATTGCGTCCTCGTTTCAGCTCTACGATCACCGGATTGCCCCGGAGGGCAACCAACACCTCGGTGAGCAGGGGGATGGTTTCCTCTGTTTGATGGAGATGATATTGCTGCAATTCTTCGTAGGTGAGATCCTCAATGGAGCAGGAAACGCCGCAGACCCGATCCAGCGTGTCGTCATGGAATACCACTACCTGTTCATCGGCGGTAAGATGGACGTCCAGCTCTGCGCCGTAACCGAAAGCGGCGGCCCGGCGAAATGCGCTCAGTGAATTTTCCGGGACGGATTTATCCTTGGTGTGCAGTCCACGATGAGCAATTGCCCTTCCCAAAAAAGGCGCTTTCTTTTTGGCGTCCGGCTTTTCCGGCGCAATGAGGAAAGCAGTAATCCCTGCCGCAGCCGCAGTCAGCCAAAACGCTTTTTTGATCGTTCCCATACGGTATACCCCTTTCTTGTGCAAAAATAACTATAGTCAGTATATCATATTGTGGGGAAAAAGGCAATTTTTTCTTGCCACCTTTGTTGTTTTCCGGTATACTGAAAAGGAAGGGAGGCTTTGTTTTGAAACTCAATTATCGACAGACCATCTTAGTAGGTTTGGCATTTTTCTCTATCTGTGCTTTTTGGCAGATGTACGACAGCGTGATCCCTTTGATGCTTCACGATACCTTCCATTTAAACGAGACCCTTTCCGGTTTTATTATGGCGGGGGATAACATTTTGGCACTGTTTCTGCTTCCGCTGTTTGGCGCCTTTTCCGACAGGACGGATACCAGGATCGGTCGCCGGATGCCTTTTATTCTCGGCGGTACCGGAGCGGCGGTAGTGCTGATGAATATTCTTCCTCAGTTGGATAACCGCTACAGTCAGACGCCGTCGCTTGGAATCACAGTGTCTTTTGTAATCGTTTTGGCGCTTCTTTTGATTGCCATGGGGCTGTACCGTTCCCCGGCGGTAGCGCTGATGCCGGACGTAACGCCAAAGCCTTTACGCAGCAAAGGCAATGCGGTGATCAATTTGATGGGAGCGTTAGGCGGTGTGGTTTACCTTCTGCTGGCGTCCACCCTCTATTCCAAATCCCGCACCGAAGGGCTGGAGCATATCAATTACGCGCCTCTCTTCTTCTTGATTTCCATCGTCATGGCGGTTTCGGTGGCGATCCTTTTTTTCACCATCAAGGAAAAAAAGCTGGCGCAGGAGAATAAGGATGAGGAAGACAAACAGGAGGATCCTGCCGTTTCCCAAGCCCTTCCCAAAAAAGTCAAGCGCTCGCTGCTATTCCTTCTTTTCTCGGTTGCCCTTTGGTTTATTGCATACAATGCCGTGAGCACCTGGTTTACTACATACGCGGCGTCGGTTTGGAACATGAGCTTGGGCGAAGCGTCCAAATGCATGACGGTGGCAACGGTGGGAGCGATCGTTTCCTATCTCCCCGTGGGCATTTTGGCGTCTCGATTCGGACGGAAGAAAAGTATCCTTTTTGGTGTCGCTTTGCTGTCCGTCTGCTTCTTCGCGGGATTTCTATTTTCCCTTATTTTCGATTCTTTCCATGGGATTTTCCTTTTGGTTTTCGTTCTTATGGGGTTGGCCTGGGCGTCGATTAACGTCAATAGCCTTCCTATGGTAGTAGAGATGTGCCGGGGGAGCGATATCGGGAAATTTACCGGATACTATTACACCTTTTCTATGGCGGCACAGATCGTGACTCCGATTGCGGCGGGGTGGATTTTGCAAAACATAGGGTATAAAACATTGTTTTTATACTCCTCGATATTTGTCCTTTTGGCGGGGATCACCATGCTTTTTGTAAAACATGGGGACAGTATCCCCAAAAAGAAAAAAGGGCTGGAGGTCTTTGACGACGAAGAATAAAAAGAAAAACCTCTGCGGGTTTAGCAGAGGTTTTTTACTGTTCTACAGAGAGGCATTGGTTTAATGTATAGCCGCCTTGAAGAAGGTCCAGTATGGTAATGCTTTGCATAAAGGTTTGGATCTGTTGCTGCAAAGAGGCGTACACTTTACGCAGCGGACAGTTTTCCGGATTGGTCCGGCGGCAGGTTTGGGCGTTAATAATACAGCGGTTGATATTCTCGATTCCTTCTGTGACTGAGAGAATGTCCCAAAGGGTAATTTCTTTAGCGGGACGGCCCAAAAAATAGCCACCGTTTTTTCCGGGGGATGCCACCAAAATGCCTGCGGATTTTAAGGGCTTTGCGATCTGGATCAGGTATTCCCGGGGAACACAGATCTCATCCGAGATCTCCTTTGAGGATTTTCCCGCTTCGGTAGCGGCAATGGAAAGAATGGCTTTGATCGCATAGTCGGTAATGGTTTTGATCTGCACGCGACACACTCCTTAGGTATGGATTTTATGGTTCCTCCCGGTAGGCGTCGAATTGGATCAGGTTGATCCTTTCATTTTCGTAGAGAGCGGATAGCAGCCCCATGGCGGTAGCCTCGCTCATATCGGAGATAATATAATCATCTAACGGACTGCTTACGCACAGCTCTCGATCTCCCCGCCGGTAGGTCATTTCACAAACATCGATTAACAAAAAAGCATCTTCTTCCGAGTCATGTAATAAGGCTTTCATTTTGTCCTCCTTTGTGGAACCGTAGCAAGGGCGTCCGAGATCCATTTTACAGCCTTATTGTAACATATTGGAACGGGAGAAACAAGGATGCCCGCTTATGAATAACGGGTTTTAGCTTTTTCAAGAAAACAACGCATTTCATTTCGTACCTCTGTCGGAGCGAGAATCTCTCCTTCTCCCAACGCCAAAAGCCAGCCAAAAAACTGAGGACTGATTTCTACCGTTACGGTAGCGACAAAGCTTTCGGTATCCGGTTCCGGACGTAAAAAGCAATCTTTTCCAAACTGATCGATCACAACATGCGCCAAGCGCTCCGGGAAGCGCATGGAAACCGTTTTCTTTTCGCCGGAAAACATGGAAAATACCTGACTGGTATAGATGGAAATATCCAACAGTAAAAATTCCATGGCTCCTTCCCGTTTGGTTTCGCAAAGAGAGATGGAGAGCATTTTATCTACCCGGTAGTGTTTAAATTGTCCGGGTTCGCTTTGGTGGTCGTAGGCAAGCATGTAGTAATTGTAGCGGTCCCACACTAGAGCAAAAGGGCTAACCTCATAAAAAGCGCCCTGTTTGCGTAAAACCGGTTCTTTTTTGGAATTGTAATCAAAATACTGGAACCGAAGCATTTTGTCCTGGACGATGCCGCTGTTGATTCGGTCTACATTATAATAAACAGTTTCATTTTCATTTTTCGTTCGATTCTGGATATAGATTTGATGGTGGATCATCCGCGCCTGGTGGGAGCTTGTAAGAGATTCCAGTTTTTGGATCAGGGAAAGCGTCTTTTTAGGCGTAATGAATCGGGATGATTGGATCATATCCACCAACATTTTCAGCTCCGCCAATTCAAACGGCCGCATCCCCACATAATAACCGGTTTTTTTATGCTTAATTCGGATAATATCCAGCCCATAAAGGCGCAGCAGCTCCAAATCGTCGTAAAGACTTTTCCGTTCGGCGCGAATACCGCTTTTTTGCAGCTCCTCAATGATTTCCGAAATGGAAAGAGGGTGTTCCTCGTCGGTTTTTTGAAGTAAAAGATCCCGCAAGGCAAGGAGTTTTAGTTTTTGGTACACGGATTTTGGCATAAACATTCCCCCATACTCTATATTTTACCATAAACGTTAGAGTAATAAAACGGACTGACAATAAAATAGTCGATTTAAACAACAAAAGTGGGGGCATTTTCGTAGAATTTCCCTTATCCATCACTTTCCCCCGCCGCTGCCGACACTATTAAACGGTATTTTAAAGGAAACCGCCGCCCTGAAGATTACGATTTGATCGCAACGGGAGACCTGGCAAAGGTGGGTTCCGATCTTTTGCACGAGTTATTGGAAAAAGAAGGGCTTTCCATCAGTGAACAGCATCAGGACTGCGGCCTTTTACTGTACGACCGGGAAACGCAGGACGTCCATGCGGGCGGGTCCGGCTGCGGTTGTTCCGCCGCTGTACTTTGTGGAAAGATCCTGCCTGAGCTGGAGCAAAATCCGGGAAGGAAGGTCTTGTTTATCGCCACCGGGGCGCTGATGTCCTCCCTGTCGATCCAGCAGGGAGAAAGTATCCCTTGTATCGCCCACTTGGTGGAATTGTCTTCGGAGGAATAGTATGGAATATCTAAAAGCTTTTTTGGTGGGCGGACTGTTTTGCGTCATCGGCCAGCTTTTGATCGACTACACCAAACTGACGCCGGCGCGGATTTTAGTATGCTTTGTGGTAACAGGCGTCCTTTTGGGCGCGTTGAACCTCTACCAGCCGGTGATCGACTTTGCCGGGGCAGGAGCGACGGTGCCGCTGACCGGCTTTGGTGCCCTGCTGGCAGAGGGAATGCGAAAAGCGGTGGATCAAGACGGCTTTCTCGGGATCTTTACCGGGGGCTTTACCGCGGGGGCAGGAGGCATCGGAGCGGCGGTAATTGCTGGTCTTTTGGTGGCGTTGATCTTTAAACCCAAAAGTAAAAGTTGAACCGGATTGTTTCTTTCATTAAAAATCCCCGCCTATGGGCGGGGATTTTTTTGGTATCAAAGAAAAAATAGCCGATTGGCTTGACAAATCTTCGATAAAAAGGTATAATGTTTCCTGTTCAGTGTCGGGGTGTAGCGCAGTTTGGTAGCGTGCTTGGTTCGGGACCAAGAGGCCGTGAGTTCGAGTCTCATCACTCCGACCAGCTTAGACCTGGAGCCAGATTTGCTCCGGGTCTTTTCTTTTGTTTTACGCAGATGTCCCAAAACACAGCGGTTTGAAACCGTGGCAGATACGCGTATTCACGTTGGTGAGTGCGCGTTTTTTTGTGCGGGAAACGAAAGAACTCGTTTTTTATTCCCCGAACGCCTCTTTGATCCGTTCGTTGACTTTCGCGTTCATACGAGGAATTAATTTTAAATCGGATTCTTTTATGCTGATTTCCGCGATATCATCTTTTTCTCCATATTGCGGAAAATTTACAAGCCAATATCCATCGGCACAATCGTCTAAGCAAATCCATCCCTGCATGCCTTGATGAACGCCTTCTTTGGCATAGCATTCTTTTTCCACAATGACTTCGACGGTATCTAATTCTTTCATATGATTTCCCCTTTTTATTCCTCGAACTCTGCTTTGATCCGTTCGTTGACTTTCGCGTCCATACGAGGAATTAATTTTAAATCGGATTCTTTTATGCCGAGAGTTTCAATATCTTCCTTCTCACCATACTGTGGAAAATTTACAAGCCAAAAGCCATTGGCACATTCTTCATCGCAAATCCATCCCTGCATTCCTTTATGAACGCCGTATTCAGCATAATATTCTTTTTCGACAATGACTTCGACGGTATCCATCATTTTCATATGATTACCCCTTTTTATTCCTCGAACTCTTCTTTAATTCGTTCGTTAATTTTAGCGTCCATCCCATTAATCAGTTTCAAGTCGGATTCTTTAATGTCAATTTCCGCAATATCATCTTTTTCTCCACATTGCGGAAAATTAACAAGCCAAAAGCCATTGACGCACCTGTCATCACAAATCCATCCCTGCATGCCTTGATGAACGCCTTCTTTGGCATAGCATTCCTTTTCCACAATGACTTCGACGGGATCTAATTCTTTCATATTACTTCCCTCCATATGGTGTGTGGATTTCCGAACAAAACGGAAAAAGCCCCGAATCGGTCGGGGCTTTTGTTATTTATTCGCTTCTTTTTCTTCCTGCTCTTTTTCCAAAGAGGTGACCTTGTAGCAAAGGGTAGAAAGACTATCTCCTAAATGAACGTTTTCTACCGCCACATGATCGTAGTCCAGCGCCAGATCGTAATGGCTGAAATTCCAAAAGCCTTTGATCCCCGCGGAGACTAACGTTTTGGAAAGCTCGATCGCCGCTTCCTTTGGGATACAAAGAATGGCGATGTCCGGGTGGTAGAGATTACAAAGGGTGGGCAGGGTGGAGATATGGGAGACGGTGATTCCGTTGACCGTCTCTCCGACGATATCCGGGTTGACGTCAAAAACCCCCACCATCTCAAACCCTCTGGATGCGAAATCCATATGGTGGCAAACGGCTTTTCCTAAATTCCCGGCTCCAAGCAAAATCGCTTTTCGCGGCGTACCCAGCCCCAGAATCTTTCCGATTTCCTCGTAAAGCACTTTGATGTTATATCCGTAGCCCTGCTGGCCAAAGCCCCCGAAACAGTTGAGATCCTGCCGGATCTGGGAGGCGGTAAGCCCCATGCGTTTGGAGAGGTCCGCGGAGGAGATCCGCACCATCCCGGAGTCAGAAAGCTCTTTGAGAAAGCGGTAATAGCGGGGAAGCCGCCGGATAACGGAAATGGAAACATTTTTGGTTTTTGCCATATTTTTTCTTCCTTTCCCGGGGGATCCCCGAGTCTTTTTTAAAGCAGCGCTTTCAAATGATCGTTGATGGCGTAGAGGAATTCCTCGGTGGTGACAGAGGTCTTGTTCTCCAGGGTGGACAAAGCGTATAAATCTCCCGTCATCACGCCGTCGGCGATGGTATCCAGACATGCCTTCTCCAGTTTGTCAGCAAAAGCGGACAGTTCGGGAAGATCATCCAATTCGCCCCGCTTCCGCAAAGCGCCGGACCATGCAAAGATAGTGGCCACCGAGTTGGTGGAAGTTTTTTCGCCCTTGAGGTGCTTATAATAATGGCGCTGTACTGTGCCATGAGCCGCTTCGTATTCGTAGATCCCGTCGGGGGAGACCAAAACCGAAGTCATCATCGCTAAGCTTCCGAACGCGGTCGCCAGCATATCGCTCATCACATCGCCGTCGTAGTTTTTGCATGCCCAGACGAAGCCGCCCTCGCTTCTGACCACTCTGGCGACGACATCGTCGATAAGGGTATAGAAATACTCTTTGCCAATGGCTTCGAAACGCTCTTTGTATTCGGTATCGTAAATTTCCTGAAAGACGTCTTTGAAATAATGATCGTAGGATTTGGAGATGGTGTCTTTGGTGCCGAACCAAAGATCCTGTTTGGCATCCAAAGCGTAATTCATGCATGCTCTAGCGAAGCTTTCGATGGAGCTTCTCAGGTTGTGGATACCCTGGACAATACCTTCGCCTTTAAAATCATGGATCAGCGTTCTGGTCTCATTGCCATCCTTATCGGTCAAAACGATCTCCGCTTTAGAACCGGCGGGCACCTTCAACTCGGCGTTCTTGTAAATGTCGCCGTAGGCATGACGGGCGATAACAATGGGTTTTTTCCAGGAAGTCAGGTAAGCAGGGATACCGGCGGCCAAAATGGGCGCCCGGAACACGGTGCCGTCTAAGTAAGCACGGATAGTGGCGTTGGGAGATTTCCACATCTCCTTGAGGTGGTATTCCTCGATACGGGCGGCGTTGGGGGTGATGGTGGCGCATTTGACCGCAACGCCGTATTTTTTGGTGGCAGCCGCCGAATCGATGGTGATCTGGTCGTTGGTCTCGTCCCGCTTTTCGATGCCGAGGTCATAATACTCGGTTTTCAGATCAATGTAGGGGGTCAGCAGGATGTCTTTGATCATCTTCCAGATGACTCTCGTCATCTCGTCGCCGTCCATCTCCACTAAGGGGGTTTTCATTTGAATTTTGTCAGCCATAGGTACGCTCCTTTCAGGAATGAGTCACTATACTTTCAAGTCGGCTTGCTCGCCGAGGATCGCCTTATTTTCCTCTAACACCGGTTTTACGCAGTCTCTTAAGAACTCCTCCACCTGTTTGGGGGCTCTTCCTACGAAATGAATGGGCTCCATTACGCTTAAGATCTCCTCTTTGGAAAGCATAAACGCGCTGTCTGCGGCAACTCGGTCAATGAGATCGTTTTCTCCGCCCTCTTCCTTGACTACCGCTGCGGCGGCGAGAGAATGGGTGCGAAGCTTTTCATGAAGCTCCTGACGGTCGCCGCCTTTTTTGACGGCCTGCATCATAATGTTTTCCGTCGCCATAAAGGGAAGCTCTTTCATGACACGCTGGTGAATTACTTTGGGGTATACCACCAGATCGGCGGTCACGTTGAGCATAATATTTAAGATGGCGTCTACCGCCAAAAAGCCCTCCGCAACGGCGATCCGCTTGTTGGCGCTGTCGTCCAGCGTCCGCTCAAACCACTGGGTGGCGGCGGTAAAGGCGGGGTTTAGGCTGTCGATGATGACATAGCGGCTCAGCGCGGTAATTCGCTCGCTGCGCATAGGGTTGCGTTTATAGGGCATAGCCGAGGATCCGATCTGGTTTTTTTTGTTGGTTTCCTCCATCTCCTTGAAATTCTGGAGAATGCGAAGGTCGTTGGAGAATTTGGATGCAGACTGGGCGATTCCCGCTAACGTCGCGACAACGCCGGCGTCGATCTTTCTCGAATAGGTTTGTCCGGAAACAGGGACGACACCGGAAAATCCCATATCCGCGCAGATGTATTCGTCCATCTTCTTGATTTTTTCGTCGTCCCCGTTAAACAGCTCTACGAAGCTCGCCTGAGTACCGGTGGTGCCTTTGGAACCCAAAAGGCGAAGAGAGGAGAGTCGGTAATTGATCTCCTCGAGATCGTAAAGAAGCTCGTTGATCCATAAGGTAGCCCGTTTGCCCACCGTGGTGAGCTGAGCGGGTTGAAGATGGGTATAGGCGAGACAGGGGAGATTCTTATATTTTTCAGCGAAGGAAGCGAGATTGGAGATGACGTTAATGACTTTCCGTTTCACCACATGCAAAGCGTCCCGCAAAATGACGATATCGGTATTATCGCCCACATAACAGGATGTTGCGCCCAGATGAATGATTCCTTTGGCGTTCGGGCATTGAACGCCGTAAGCGTAGACATGGCTCATAACGTCATGACGGGTAAGCTTTTCCCGCTCCTCGGCAACTTCGTAGTTGATGTCCTCGGCATGGGCCTCTAACTCTTTAATTTGCTCCTCGGTAATGGGGAGTCCCAACTTGTGTTCCGCCTTGGCTAAAGCGATCCAAAGCTTTCTCCAGGTTTTGAATTTCTTGTCCGCGGAGAAAAGATACTGCATTTCGTCGCTGGCATAGCGGGTACAAAACGGGCTTTCGTAACGGTTATACATAAAACGTCCTCCTTACGATAGAATCCGGTCATAAATCCTTATTTATTGTAACACAGTTTTGTGAATCTTTCAACAATGTTTTGGGGAAAAGAAAAAGCCGGGGGAACCCGGCTTTTGTTACGCGTTTTTCTTTTCCGCCGCCGCCAGCTTGACGCAAAGGCAGAAAATCTCCATGGCCTGTTTTAAAGAGTCCAGATCCGGATAGGTAGGCGCCAGACGGATATTTTCGTCGTTGGGGTCCTTTCCGTAGGGGAAGGTGGCGCCGGCGCCGGTCAAAACGACACCCGCCTCCTTACAAAGGGCGACGGTGCGTTTGGCGCATCCTTTTGGTACATCCACCGCGATAAAATAACCGCCGTTGGGCTTATGCCAGCGGGCAATGCCGGTCAGTTCCTTTTCCAAAATGGATAAAGTGAGGTCAAATTTGGGTTCGATCAGGGCACGGTGCTTTTTCATATGTTCCGTAATGCCGTCTTTGTTTTTGAAAAACTTCAGATGGCGGAGCTGGTTGATTTTGTCAAACCCGATGGTCTGGAAAGAAATCAGCTTCTTTAAGTAATCCATATTGGTTTTGCTGCAGGCAAAGGCCGCCACACCGGCGCCGCTGAAAGAGATCTTGGAGGTGGATGTAAACATCATAACCATGTCCTCGCTGCCCAGCTTCTTGCACTCCGCCATTAAATTCAGCAGCTGATCCGGGGTGTCGGAAAGATGGTGAACGCAGTAGGCATTGTCCCAGAAGATCCGAAAATCCTTCGCCGCCGGCTTTAACGCCGCGAATTGGCGCACCGTTTCGTCAGAATAGGTGATGCCGCTGGGATTGGAGTATTTGGGGACACACCAGATCCCCTTGACCGAAGGGTCGCTTTCCGCGTACTGGCGAACCAGGTCCATATCAGGGCCGTTTTCATCCATAGGAATATTGATCATTTCAATGCCGAAAGCTTCGGTAATGGCAAAATGACGGTCATAGCCGGGCACGGGACATAAAAACTTTACCGAGGGAAGATCTTTCCAGGGCTTTTCGCCGCCTGGAAAACCAAACTGCATTCCCTTTTGAACGGTGTCATACATCAGGTTCAAACTGGAGTTTCCCCCTACAAACACTTCATCCGGTTCTACCTCTAAAATGTCGGCAAACAGCGCTTTCATTTCGGGAAGACCGTCCAATAATCCATAGTTTCTGACATCGGTACCGGCGTTTTCAAAATCATCCTTAGTCAGGATAGTGGTCATATCCAAAGAAAGATCCAGCTGATCCGGAGCGGGTTTTCCTCTCGACATATCCAAAGAAAGCCCTTTTTCTTTATATCCTTGAAACGCCTCTTTTAACGCTTCCAGCGAAAGAGCCGGGGACGTATTCCGGTTTTCCTGTTCCATAAAGTACCTCCGTTTTCCTCTCCAAAAATTTCCGAATTTTTTCCATTCCTTATCATACACGATTTTTCTAAAAAACGCAAGAAGATTTTCTTTTTCTGCCAAAAAATAATCCCAAAAAAAAGCGGCAGAAACAGTTTAGGAATTGGATAAAATGATAAAATGCATAAATTTCTCCATATTTCGGTAAACTTTGGGGGTTGTCCCGGAAAAAATGAAGGAAGAAAAAGGAAAAAATGAAAAAACACAAAAAACAGGGCATCCTTTTTTGCAGGAATCATTTTTGTTTCTTTTATTTCCTTTTTTTCAGATACGGTTGAACCAAAGGGGAAAACATGGTACACTGAAAAAAACGAAAGAAAGAAGGAAAACGCATGATTACCAAACAAAAAAGAGAGTTTATCGAGTTTATGATGAGCGCGGATGTGCTTCGTTTCGGTGAATTCAAAACCAAAAGCGGACGGCTTTCCCCTTATTTCGTCAATACCGGAAACTATAAGACGGGCGGCCAGATCCACCGTTTGGGACAATTTTACGCGAGCGCTGTAAAAGAAGCGATTGGAGCGGATTTTGACGCGCTTTTTGGCCCCGCCTATAAAGGGATCCCTTTGGTCACAGCGGCGGCGGGATCGTTAGCGGGGGATTTCCAAATCGACAAGCCCTATTTCTTTAACCGCAAGGAGGCCAAGGACCATGGCGAGGGAGGAAACCTGGTAGGTTATCAGCCCAAAGACGGAGATCGCATCGTCATTATCGAAGACGTGATCACCGCCGGTACCGCGGTTCGCGAGACGGTTCCCATCTTAAAAGCGGCGGCGGATGTGATCCCTGCGCATATGTTCATTTCAGTAGACCGCTGTGAGGTGGGACAAAACGGGGATATGACGGCAGTGATGGAGGTCAAAAAGGAATTTGGTATCCAGGTCCATCCGCTGATCACCGTTTTGGACATCAAAGAGTATCTCAAAGAGGCGGGGGGTTACGAAAACGTTCTTCGCCTGATGGATGAGTACATGGAGAAATACTGCCGTTTTTAACGGAGAAAAAGGGGGAGAAATATGCTTCAGATCCAGCATTTAACTAAACAATTTGGAAAGAAGAAGGCGGTGGATGATCTGACCCTGACCATCGGTGCGGGAGAGATCTACGGCTTTATCGGCCATAACGGCGCCGGAAAAACCACCACCATCAAGGCCTGCTGCGGGCTTTTGCCCTTTGAGGAGGGAGAGATCACCATCGACGGGATCTCGGTAAAAAAGGATCCTTTGGAATGTAAAAAGAGGCTTTCTTACCTTCCCGATAACCCGGACCTTTATAACTTTATGACCGGCATCAAATACTTGAATTTTGTAGCGGATATGTACGGCGTAGGGAAAAAGCAGCGGGAGGAGCGGATCCATCAGTACAGCGAGCTGTTTGGCATTACCGGAGATCTGGGAAGCCTTATTAGCGCTTATTCCCATGGAATGCGTCAAAAGCTGGCGTTGATCGCGGCTTTTTTCCATGATCCCAAGCTCATTTTAATGGATGAACCTTTTGTGGGATTGGATCCTTTGGCGTCCCATACCTTAAAGGAACTGATGCGCCAGCATTGTGACAAAGGCGGCGCCATCTTCTTTTCCACCCACGTTTTGGAAGTGGCGGAAAAACTTTGCGACAAAGTGGCTATTATTAAGGAAGGAAAACTGATCGTATCCGGCGACACCGAAACGGTAACGGGGGATACCTCGTTAGAGGATGTCTTTTTGGAATTGGAGGAGGACCATGTTTAAGGCGCTGTTAATTTCCCGGTTCCAGGCGATCTTTTATTCGATGTTTTTGTCCAAGCGGGAGAACAAAACCTCAGGAACCGGAAAAAAGATCCTGATAGGGCTTTTGGCGGTGTATGTGATCGGAGCGATCGCCGCCTTGATGGGATTGATGTTTTACGGATTGTCTCCTCTGATCCCGTTAGAGGGCGGCTGGCTTTACTTTGCTTTGGCGGCGACGGTGGCGTTTGTTTTGTGTTTTGTGGGAAGCGTATTTATTACCCAGTCCCAGCTTTTTGAAGCCACCGACAATGAGCTTTTGCTCAGTATGCCCATCCCGCCGTCTATGATCCTTGCAAGCAGGGTGCTGGTACTGCTCATCATCAATTTGGTGTATGAGCTTATCGTTTTGATACCGGCTATGGTAGTTTACGGGATAGTTGCTCCCCTGACGGGGAACCAGATCCTTTTGTTTATCGTATCGGCGTTGATCTTTCCCCTGCTGATCATGGCGGTGACATGCCTTTTTTCCTACCTTTCCGCCCTGCTTCTTTCCCGGGTGAAACGGCGGAACCTGATTCAAATCGGGCTTTATTTTCTTTTCTTTTTTGCTTACCTTTATGTCTATATGAATCTGCAAAACTACCTGACCCGGCTTGTGGAAAATGGGGAGGTAATCGCCGACGCCTACCGGAAAGCACTGCCGCCCTTTTACTATTTCGGCAAAGGGGTCAGCGGCTCATGGCCGGATGCGCTGTGGATGGTTTTGTGGTCGGTGGTCCCTGCGGCACTGGCGATGCTGTTACTCTCCCGGGGGTTTGCTGCTGTTACCCTGAAAAAGACGGGAGAGAAGCGTTCCGTTTATAAAAGGGGCGCTTTAAAGGTATCGTCTCCCCGGTGGGCATTGATGAAAAGAGAGATCGGCCGGTATTTTGCGATTCCCATTTATTTTTTTAACTGCGGGTTAGGCATAGTAATGAAGGTGATCCTGGGTGCAGTACTTCTTTTAAAAGGAAAAGAGTGGCTTCCCCTTTTAGAGAGTATTCCGTTTGTGGAAGGCGCGTTGGCGCCTTTGCTGGCGCTGGTGCTCTGCTTTTGCTGTACCATGGAATGCCTCACTGCGCCATCTATCTCCTTAGAGGGAAAAAATCTTTGGATCATCAAAAGCGCGCCGGTGAGCGAAAAGACCTTCCTTTTGGCGAAGCTGGACGGGGCGATGGTCCTTGGGATCCCGTCGCTCGTGTTCGCATGGGCATGCAGTTTTGTCATTCCCATGGGGCTCTATGAACGGATCATCGCTTTGCTTCTTTCCGCCGCGGTGCTTTTGTGCCTGAACATTTTCGGGCTGCTGATGAATCTTTGCTTTCCGAGGATGGATTGGGTCAGCGAGGTCATCGTTGTAAAGCAAAGCGGAAGTGTCATTGCGGCGGTATTCGGCGGTATGGGTCTGGTGATCGCCCTTGCAGGAGGATATTTTCTGTTTTCCGGGATCCCGGATGCTGTCTATATGACCGGCGCTTTGGCGGTGACGCTGCTGCTGGCGGCGGGGCTTTGGCTTTTGACCCTGAAAGAGGGAAAAAAGCGGTACACCGCGTTATAATTTTACTCCATAAGGGACAGGACGTCCTCTACTGAAAGAGAGGGCTGAAACGCGGCGTTGATGCCGGCGGCGATGATCTTGGAGGCATTTTCAATAATGGTATCGATCTCCTTGGGGGTCACCATCATTTCGTCCTGCTCATCCCGAAGGCCGGCGACTGTGGGAACGCCTACGGCGATCACCGGTACGCCTAAGGTTTCTTCGGTAAGCCCTTTTCGGTGGTTGGCGACGCCGGAGCCGGGGTAGATCCCGCTGTTTCCGATTTGGATGGTACAGCCTAAATGATCCCGTTCTCTGGCGGCCAACGCGTCGATCACTACTACTGCCCGGGGCGATAACAGCCTGCTCACCGCGAAAGCGGTTTCCGACGCTTCCAACCCGGTTTCGCCTAAAACGCCGGGGGAGAGGGCCACCACCTCCCGAAAATCTCGAAAGATCCCGGTCTCATCTCCCTTTAAATGGCGGGTAACCAAAATGCGCTTGGCGGTTTTGGGGCCTAAGGCATCAGGAGTGATCCGGTCGTTTCCCAGTCCCACCGCGAGACAGCTCCCTTCGGGAAGCAGAGGCTTTAAGGTTTTCGCCACCGCCTTGATCTCGTTTGCAAGGTGTTTGGAAGGCCTTCCCAAAGGGGAGACGTGAAGCACACTGTACCGGCCCATAGGCTTATTTAAAAATTGAGCTGCTTCCTTTGTGGAAATGACCACCTCTTCCCGAAGTACGCCGAACACCTTTTTTTCCTCTCTGGTCACCCCGTCGGGAAAGGGCGGCTTTTTTTCCACCCACTCTGCCGCCAGGTCGGTGCGCACATGATTCATAGGGATCCTTCCTTTCGATTTTGGAATAGGGACACGGGAAAATCAGAGAACTTTCGAAAAAACCCTTGCTTTTTTCCGGTAAAGGTGGTAGAATAATAAAGCTTAATGGCTTGTCACCGTGTCTGGACGCGTTTGCGTCATGAAAGCCATGGTTAGTTTGTCTCAGGCAAACTGGTTTTATGTGAAGGAGGTGCCAATATGCCGAATATTAAATCTGCGAAAAAACGGGTTCGGGTGATCGAGGCGAAGACCTTGAAGAACCGGATGCTGAAAGGTAAGCTGAAAGCTGCTCTGAAGGTGGCCGACGCCGCCGCTGCGGATAAATCTGCCGATAAGGCCGCTTCTTTGAAGGAAGCTTATAAAGCCATCGACAAGGCCGCTGCAAAAGGGATCATTCATAAAAACAAAGCCGCCAGAAAGAAAGCCCAAATGGCTGCCAAACTGAGCGCGAAATAATATAGGCTGCTTGCGAGCCTTGGAAGACAGTTTTTCCCACCTCTGAAAACTGTCTTTTCTTTTTGAAAAAACCCCGCTGTCGAAAAAGACAGCGGGGTTTTCGTTATAGCCGGCCTTCTTTTTGCGCCTGGAGCCTGGAAAAGATACATCCGCAGTAGCTTTGCCGGTAAAGCTGGTATTCTTTTGATAAGGCGCAGGAGCGAAGATAGCCGTTTTTCTTTTTAAAATCCGAGGGGAAAAAGGCAACACCGTACTTTTCTCCCAGTTCCTCGCCGATTTGATTCAACAAAAAGGCGTCTTTATGAGGGCTGATGGAAAGGGTGGTGGTAAAAAAGTCAAATCCCTCCGCTTTTGCCCGTTTTGCAGTTTCCTCCAAGCGGATCCGAAAACAGACCTCACACCGCTTTCCCCGTTCCGGTTCCTTTTCCAGTCCCTTCACCGCTTCGGTAAACCGGTTTGGAAGATAAGGACTTTCCCATACCGGGACGGGGGAAGAAAAGGGATATTCTTTTGCAAACCGGCATAGCTCGTTAAGCCGTTTTTGGTGTTCCTCTTTGGAGGCGATGTTGGGATTATCGAAAAAGAGGGTGAGAGAAAAATGGGGAAAAAGCCGCTCGGTAACCGCGGACGCGCACGGCGCACAGCAGCAATGAAGCAAAAGCCGGGGCTGTTTTCCTTCTTTTTCCAAAGAGGCAATCAGAGCGTCTCCCTCCCGGTCAAAATTGCGCTGGTTATTCATTTGCCCAAAAGATGCTTGCGAAGGAAGGAAAGGATCAGCTGCTGCCCTTCCTCCCAACGGTCCTCTTTGACAGGCGTAAAGCCGTGGGCGACACCAAAAAAGCGCTTGATGGTAGTTTCGACGCCGGCTCTCGCCAATTTTAAGCCATATTCCTCCGCTTCATCCCGGAGCGAATCGATCTCACAGGTAAGCACTACAGCGGGTGGAAGCCCGGTGAGCTGTTCTTGGGTGGCATAATAGGGGGAACAGTAAATGTCCTTGGCATCTTCTTTTTTTCGGTAACAGCTGTCAAAGGTTTCCGCGACCTGGGGCGGGATGGCGCCTTCGGTGTAAAACTTTTCGTGGGGATCGGTAAAGAGATCCAAAGGCGGGTAATCCAATACCTGGCAGCGAAGAGAAAATTCCTTTTTCTCCTTTGCCATCAGACAGACCACCGCCGAGATATTTCCGCCGGCGCTATGGCCTCCGACGCCCATCTTTTCGGGATCCACAGAAAATTCGCTGCTGTGGGAAGCGACAAAGCGGATCACGTCGTAAACATCCTCTTTGTCGTTAGGGCAAGGGTATTCCGGCGCCAGACGGTAGTCGATGTTAAAAACCGCAACGTCTAATTCCTCGCAAAGGCGATGACAAAATTTGTCGTCGGATTCCGGCGTTCCCATAATGAAGCCGCCGCCATGGACATTAAAAAAAGCGGGCGCGTTGGGAGTACGGGCGGCATGGTACAAAACTCTCGCCTGCCCGGCGCGGGTAGGAATTTGGATCTCTTTTCCGATAGTGGAAATCTTCGGCATATCCGCCGGTCCCTTGCGCATCTCTAATATTTTCTGATACAGTTCTTCTGAAACGTACATGGAGTTCCTCCTTGTTTATTTTCGTTTATCCCAATTTGACATTGGATTTGACCGGGAACACAGGGCGCCCGTTTGCTGTGATCTCCCCTTGCAGCAGCATTTGAAGAAAAAAGGTGTCTCTAAGCTCCCAGGCTTTGGACAAGAGGCGAAGATTCTCTTCGATCACTTTGTCGGGCCGCTCAAAGACGGGAAGAAACCCCGCCAGCTTTTCGCTTTCCGTCAAAGTAGGGGAGACCCGGTGGGATTGGATCCGGCAAAGGAAATAGAAGCTGCGCCTTTGGTAGATCTGGCCGGGATCCTTTAGATCCCGATGGATCTCTACGATCTCTCCCAGGGGGGCGACCGTTTCGGGGCGAAGGAGAAAGCCCGCCTCCTCTTTCAGCTCCCGTTTCAGCGCGTCTAATACGCTTTCTTCCCCTTCGACCCCTCCGCCCAAAAGCTTATATACGCCGGAGCGGCTTTTTTGGAACGCGATCCGGTCATAATGGACGACAACGCCTCGCACCGCCGTCACCTCTTTGACCGGCATAGATTTCTCATAATCTTTTTGATCCAGGATCAGTAACTGCTTCATATGGTTCCCTCCCGGCGTTTTTCGTTATCATAGCACACTTTTTTGACAACTAAACGAAAAAATCACAAATATTTTTCCGAAAGAGAACTTTTTTTATAAAAAACAGGGAAGATTTACTTCAAATCCTCGGTCGCTTCTTTAACCATTTGGGCGTAGGGGAGCAAACGGTACCCTTTTCGTTGGTAGAGAGCTTTTGCCCGGACGTTATCCGGCTCGATCTCCAGACGAAACCGCCTGGCGTCGGGAAAGCGCTGTTCCAAAAAAGCGAAAAAGGCGCTTCCGAAGCCTTTGGAGCGGAAGGCGGGGCGAAGGTAGATCTCCTCGACCCAAATGACCTGTCCTCCCACTTCGTTGGAAAAGCTTTTGGCGATCAGTCCGTATCCCGCCGTTTCGCCTCCGTCCAAAAAGAGGAAGCCCTCCACATAGCGGTCGCTTTTCATCATCTCCGAAAAGGTAGCAAAAAAGTAGCTTTCCGGCACCGGGTGGAGTACGGCCTCCGAGCTGTAAAATTCTTTGCAAAGATTGATAAACACGGCTTCTTCATCAGGCAAAAAGGAACGAATCTCCATATTATTCACCTCCCACAGAAAGATCTTTTACCCATACCGCCGGACTGCCGAACCGGGTAAAGCCCGCGTAACCGCTCCATTTTAAGGTGTCGCCCACACCGGCGATCTGTTTTAAAAAGTCGAAGAAATTGATGGCCACCGTAAAGGAACAGATGGGGTCGGCGAGCTTGCCGTCCTTGATCAAAAATCCGGCGCTTTCGATGGAGAAATCACCGGTGATGGGATTCGCTCCCGCATGGAAGCCCTTCATTTCGGTAACGTAGATGCCGTTTTGGACCGTTTGGAACAGGGCGTCCTCGCTGTATTCGCCGGGCTTTAAATAAAAATGATACGGCGCAATGCCAA
>CALWZB010000042.1 GCA_944385915.1 uncultured Clostridia bacterium
ACATTGCGCAGCACTATTCAAAAGGTGTTAAACGGCGAAGCGCCGAATAATTCCTGGTAGGCTTGGACCCGAAACGCCGAAACGAAAGGCGTTTCGGGCTTTTATTTGAGGGAGGCAATTATGTTTGATCAATTTTTACAGACGGCGGGTTCCTATTTAGCCAGCAGCGGGATCAAGCTTTTGATGTCGCTGATCCTTCTTTTGGTGGGCTGGAAGCTGATCAAGGTTTTGGTCCGCATTTTGGAAAAAGGCCGGCTTAGCAGTAAGGTGGATCCCACCGTCCTATCGTTTATGAAAAGCTTTACCGCCATTGCCTTGAAGGTCCTTTTGGTCATTACCATTATGGCGATTTTAGGCGTGCCTATGACCTCGATGATCGCGGTGTTGGGATCTGCCGGTCTGGCGATCGGTTTAGCTCTTCAGGGAAGCCTGACCAATTTGGCAGGCGGCGTCATTATTTTGATCACTAAGCCTTTTCAGGTGGGAGATTATGTGACCATTGGAACGGTGGAGGGTACGGTAAAAGGAATCAATATTTTTTACACCCATCTGACTACGCCGGACAATAAAGCCATCATTATCCCCAACGGTACAGTGACTAACGCGACGATCGTCATCGGAACGGCCTTGGAAAAGAGAAGGGTGGATCTTTCCTTTACCACATCCTATGACGCCGATGTGGACCAGGTCAAGGCGGTGATCTTAAAGACTGCCTGTGCCCATGAAAAGGTCCTTTCCGATCCTAAGCCCTTAGCGCGGCTTCAGCAGCACGGAGACAGTGCGTTGACCTTTATCTGCCGGGTCTGGGTCAAAACCGAGGATTACTGGGATGTCTATTTTGACTTGATGGAGGGGATCAAAAAGGTATTTGACGCGGAAGGTATCGAAATCCCGTATCCCCAGCTGGATGTCCATATGAAAGCGTGACGGCAAACGGCGCAGCGTTGGTGCGGCGTTTACGGGAAAGAGAAAAGACAGGTATTTTTTATCCAAATTTTGTATAAAACGGTTGTGTCTTTTTCAAAATGTGGTATAATAGCCATGTGTACAATCTGTGGAAATGTATCTTGCGGCGGGAAGATCTGCTGCGGGAAAAATTGAAAAGGAGGCTGTTTGCGTGGAGATCAACAAAAAACAGACTACCGGAACCGTTAAAATTTCCGATCAGGTCCTTTTGACCATTGTGAAATCTGTCCTTCGGGATGTTGAAGGCGTTTATTCTTTGATGAACCGTCCGGTTACGGCGAAAGGTGTCTTTTCCAAATCCTATGCTTTTAAACCGGTTGAGATCCGGTCGGAAGCGGGAGTTGCGGAAATCGATATTTCCATCTGTTTGTGCTATGGTTATCCGGTAAAGAAGGTAGCAGATCAGATTCAGCGGAAAGTCAAGGGTGCCGTTCAGGATATGACCGGAATTGCCGTGAATAAGGTCAATGTATTCATCGGCGGCGTAAAACAAAAAGTGGAAGCGTAAAAGGATACCCTCTGGAGTCCAGAGGGTTCCCTTTTGTGTACGCAGATTCCTTTTGATGAAAATTGATTGAGAAATGGAGAACAGCATGAAAAAATTGACCCGGCATCAAATGCGGGAGAGTGTATTTTGCCTCCTGTTTGAGGCTTCCTTTTCCAAAGAAGATGAAAACAGTATATTGGAGACCGCGAGAGATTCGGAGATCCTTTTGGTGGATGACGCGGCGGAAGAAATGTTTCGGGGAGTCCTGCTCCATAAAGAGGAGATCGACGGGATCATTCAAAAGCATTTAGTCAAGTGGACGATGGAGCGGATTTCCAAGGTGAGTCTTGCGATCCTTCGTATGGGTGTTTATGAAATCTATTATACCGACGACGTAGAAAACGATATTGTGGTAAGCGAATGTGTAAAGCTTGCGTCTTCGTTTGCGTATGAGGATGATGTTTCCTTCGTCAACGGCATTTTGGGCTCAGTAGTCCGGAGTTTATAATATGGGAATGTATCTCGGGATCGATACCAGCAACTACACTACTTCTCTCGCTTTGTATGACAGCGATTCCAACGTAATGGAGATGGGAAAAAAGCTTCTTCCTACCAAGGAAGGGGCTTTGGGACTTCGACAGAGCGACGCGGTATTCGCCCATATCAAACAGCTTCCCGCTTTAATGGAAACGCTGAGGAGCCGGGTATCCGCCCCGATTACGGCAGTAGGTGTTTCCGCGTTTCCCCGAAGAGCGGAAGGTTCCTATATGCCATGTTTCTTAGTAGGGGAGACAGCGGCAGTGATGGTGAGCCAAAGTTTGAAGGTGCCTTTATACCGTTTTTCCCATCAGGAAGGACATGTCGCTGCGGCGGTTTACAGTGCCGAAAAGCCGTCCCTTTTTTCCAAGCCTTTTTTGGCGTTTCATCTTTCCGGAGGTACTACCGACGCTCTTCTTATAACGCCTAAAGCGCCCTTTTTTTCGGTGGAACAGGTCGCTTCTTCACTGGATCTGAAAGCCGGCCAGGTGGTGGACCGGGTGGGACTGATGCTGGGGCTTTCTTTTCCCTGCGGCCCTGCCCTGACTGCGTTAGCGGTGCAGTGCGATGAAAAAATATCGGTCAAAGCCACTATGAAAGGCTGTGACTGCTGTCTTTCGGGAATCGAAAATCAGGCGAAAACGCTTTTGGCGGAGGGGAGAAGTCCAAGCTTTATCGCCCGGTTCGCATTAGCTTCCATTGACGCCGCTTTGACGGAAATGACCAAAAGGCTGATTGCTAAGTACGGGTCGCTTCCCTTGCTGTATGCGGGCGGGGTAATGTCCAATGTGCTGATTCGCGCGCATATGGAACAGGAATTTTCCGGGATTTTTGCCGAACCCGCTTATTCCTCCGACAACAGCGCAGGGATCGCTTTTTTGGCGTCTCTTTGCCACGAGGAGAAATCAAGATGAACCAGATCTATCAGGTTCGGGACCTGAACCGCTATTTGAAGGACAAGCTTACTCGGGATGTGACGCTGACATCCATCTTTTTGGAGGGGGAGATCTCCAATTTTACCCGTCATCACAAAAGCGGGCACCTTTATTTTACCTTAAAGGATTCCGAAGCGGCGATTTCCGCCGTAATGTTTCGGGGAAGCGCTTACCACCTTCGGTTCCAACCGGAAAACGGAATGCGGGTAGTGGTGTTTGGAAGTGTTTCCTTTTATGAGAAAACGGGGACCTGCCAGATCGTCTGCGCCGATATGGAACCCAGCGGCGTAGGCGTCCTTTATACGGCGTTTGAACAGTTAAAAGAAAAGCTGCAAAAGGAAGGACTGTTTTCCGAGGAAAAGAAAAAAACGCTCCCCCTTTTCCCCAAACGAATCGGCGTAATCACCGCGAAGGACGGCGCCGCTTATCGGGATATTTTAAAAATCTTATCGGAGCGGTACCCTTTAGGCGAGGTGATCTTATTTCCCGCTTTGGTACAGGGAGACCATGCGGCACAGTCGATGATCGAGGCACTTTGGAAAGCTAAAGGCGCTTCTTTGGATGTTTTGATCCTGGGCCGGGGCGGCGGATCCCTTGAGGATCTTTACGCCTTTAACGATGAGGCTTTGGCGCGGGCGATTTTCGATTTTCCCGTACCGGTGATCTCTGCGGTAGGACATGAGACGGATTTTACCATTGCCGATTTTGTAGCGGATTACCGGGCGCCTACGCCTACTGCCGGGGCGATGGCGGTATCGCCCTCGTTATCTGAGCTTCGCCAGCGGCTTTTGTCGGCGCGGCAGTTTCTGCTTCAGGATGCGGAAAATCGCCTTGCTTCCGATCACGCCGCTTTGGTTCGGCTTCAAACGGCTTTTTTGGCTTTTCATCCCGAAAGGCGTTTGCAGATATTGGAGGAAAAGCTTTTTAAACAACGGGAACGGCTACAGCAAAATATTCGTCAGCAGCTTGAAAAGAAAGAAGCGGCATTTTTCAAGGATGCGGCGGTTTTGGACCAGCTGAGTCCTTTAAAGGTGCTGACCCGCGGATATGCGATCGTGTATCATAAAAAGGAAATCGTCAAAGACGCTTCCCTCCTCCAAAAGGGGGATTTGCTGACCATCCGTTTCGCAAAAGGGGAAGTTAAGGCAGAGGTAATCAAAGGAGACGATCATGGCGACCATAACATTTGAAAAAGCACTTGAAAAATTAGAGGGCATTACCAAAGCTCTTTCGGAGGGAGATCTTCCTTTAGATAAAGCGATGAAGCTTTATAAGGAGGGATTGTCCCTTTGCAGTCACTGCGAAACGCTGTTGTCCCAGGCGAAATTGACCGTTCAGGAATGGGATGAAAAGCAAGAAGGGGAGAAAGAAAATGAAGGAGATCATAAATAAGATCGAGGCGGCCCTGGCCACTTATCTCAAACCGGAAACAACGCCTCACACGGTGGCGGACGCTATGGCTTACAGTACTTTGGGCGGCGGAAAACGGGTCCGGGCATTTTTAACACTGACCTTTTGCGCGCTGTGCGGCAAAAAGATGGAACAGGCGCTTCCTTACGCCTGTGCTGTAGAGATGATCCATGCTTATTCTTTGATCCATGACGATCTTCCATGTATGGACGATGATGATCTGCGAAGGGGAAAGGCATCCTGCCATAAGGAATTTGGAGAAGCAAACGCCCTTCTTGCCGGCGATGGATTGCTGACCAAAGCGTTTTCGGTAGCGGCTTCATCCTTTCTTTCTCCCAGCCAGAATATCCGCGCGATCCAGGTCCTTTCTCACTTTGCCGGTGTCGAGGGCATGATTTTAGGACAGGAAATGGATCTGGCATACGAGGGAAAGAAAGTTTCCACCAAAGAACTGCTCCAGATGGACCGGCTCAAAACCGGCGCTTTGCTGAAGGCATCCTGCCTGCTTGGCGTGATTGCCGGAAACGGGGGAGAGCGCGAGGAAAAGGCCGCCCTTGACTACGGGGAAAATATGGGGCTCGCATTCCAGATCGTCGACGATATCTTGGATTTCACCGGGGAAGAAGCTGTTTTGGGAAAACCGGTGGGAAGTGACAAAGAAAATCAGAAATCTACCTATGTGACCATCCTCGGGCTGGAGGAAGCCAAAAAAAGCGCAGACCTTTATACCAAAAAGGCGCTGGATGCCCTTCAGATTTTCGGGGAAGAGGGAAAGCCGTTGGCGGAGTACACCCGTTGCTTGCTCAACCGGGACCGATAGGGGAAAATCATGACAGATTTATATGCTTTCTTAAACAATACCGTGCTCTGGGCCGCTTTTTTGGCGTGGTTCGTTGCACAGACGCTAAAAGTGATTTTTCATCTTCTCAAATACCGGGAGTTCAGCTTTGAACGCATCGTGGGAACCGGTGGAATGCCCAGCTCCCATACATCCACCGTCTGCGGTTTGACGACAGCGGTAGGACGGGTCAGCGGACTGGGGTCCCCGGCTTTCGCGATCTCGATGATCCTGACGGTGGTAGTCATGTATGATGCTACCGGTATCCGCCGCGCTGCGGGGGAGCAGGCCAAGGTTTTAAACCGGCTTTTGAAGATCGAAAAATACAGTAAAAATAAAACTGACCGGGCGATTGAAACGCAAAAGGCGCTGAAAGAGCTGCTGGGACATACCCCTTTGGAGGTAATGGCTGGCGCGGCTTTGGGGATCGTGATCGGGTTGGTGATTCCGATTTAGCCTATGAAACAATATCAAATTTTAGACGGGATCCAAAATCCTAAAGACTTGAAGGCTCTTTCCTATTCGGAGCTTTCTTTGCTGTCCGACGAGGTACGGGATTTTTTGATCACCCATGTTTCGGAAACCGGAGGACATCTCGCCTCCAATTTGGGAACGGTGGAGCTGACGCTGGCGCTGCACCGTGTCTTTGACTGTCCGAAAGACAGTATCGTCTGGGATGTGGGACATCAAAGCTACACCCATAAAATGGTGACCGGGCGGAAGGAACGCTTTTCCACTCTTCGGAAAGCCAACGGTTTATCCGGCTTTCCCAGACCGTCGGAAAGCGTTTATGACGCCTTTTTAGCGGGGCACAGCAGTACATCTATTTCGGCGGCTTATGCCATAAGCTGTGCCAACCGTCTTTCCCATAACGACGCTTACGCGGTGGCTGTGATCGGAGATGGCGCTTTTACCGGCGGCATGGCGTATGAGGCGATGAACAACGCGGGAAGAAGCCGAAACCAGCTGATCATCGTTTTGAATCATAACGATATGTCCATCACGAAAAACGTAGGCGCCTTTGCCCGTTACCTTTCGGTCATTCGGGCGAAACCCGGCTACTTGAAGCTCAAAGACCATGTGGAATGGCTTTTGGATCATTTTCCTTTCTTTGGAAAGCGGATCAAAAAGGCCCTTCGCTCTTCTAAATCGATGCTAAAATACCTGCTTTACCATGCGACTTTTTTTGAGGAGATGGGGTTTGCCTATTTCGGCCCGGTGGACGGGCATAATCAAAAGGCGCTGGAACAGGTACTCCTTCGGGCGAAAGAGCTGCGTGCGCCCGCGGTGATCCAGATCGAAACCATCAAAGGCAAAGGCTATCCTTTCGCCGAAAAGGATCCTTTAAATTACCATGGGGTGTCTCCCTTTGATGTAGAGACCGGAAATGGGGCGGTTTCTTCTTCGCTTACCTTTTCTGATGTGTTTGGGAGTTGTTTGCTGGATTTAGGGCGGACAGATTCGAAAATTTGTGCCATTACCGCCGCGATGTCTGCCGGCACCGGGTTGAATCTCTTTGCCGCCTCCTATGAGGATCGTTTCTTTGATGTAGGCATCGCCGAAGAACACGCAGTGACCTTCGCGTGCGGACTCGCTTCCAAGGGATACCTTCCGGTTTTTGCGGTGTACTCTACCTTTTTGCAGCGCGCTTATGACCAGGTTCTTCACGACGCGGCATGCAGCGGCCTTCATATCCTTCTCGCCGTTGACCGGGCAGGGATCGTCGGGGGAGACGGAGAGACCCACCAGGGGATCTATGACGTTTCTTTTTTGACCGGTATCCCCAATGTCACCATTTTTTCTCCTTCTACCGAAGAGGAGCTGCGCCTGTGTCTGAAAGAGGGGCTGTACCGGTGCACCGGTGTAGTGGCAGTTCGATATCCCAAAGGAAGGGTTTTCCGTTTAGCAGGGGGAAAGACGCAAACAAATTATGATTTGCAAAATGGGGAAGAGGATTGTCTGGTGATCAGCTACGGCCGCCTGTTTCATTCGGTATACAGCGCGGTCTGCGGATTGAACCGAAAACCTTCCTTGTTAAAATTAGTACAGATCTGGCCATTAAAAGAAGAGCTTATTGCTTTGATTTCGCGCTATCCCAAAGTGATCGTTTTTGAAGAAGCGGTGCAGAGCGGAAGTATCAGCGAACATTTGCTCTACGCCTTGAATCAGGCAGGGTACCGGGGAGATTATCAAAGCGTTACCCTTCCGGATACTTTTATGGAACAGGGGGACGTCTCTTACCTGTTGCAAAAATATCATCTGGATGTGGATTCCATCCAAAAGCAGCTGGAGGACCTTTATGAAAAAGAGACTGGATGTTCTTGTTAGTGAACAGTTTTCGTTGAGCCGGGAAAAAGCAAAAGCGCTTATTATGGCAGGTGCAGTTCGGGTGGACGGCGAAAAAGCCGACAAAGCGGGTACCAGTTATCCTGAGAATGTCGTTTTGGAGCTTTTGGACAACGGTCCCAAATATGTAAGCCGGGGCGGACTCAAGCTGGAAAAGGCCATGGCGGTTTTTCCGGTGACATTAGACGGGAAGGTTTGCGGGGATATCGGCGCGTCCACCGGTGGGTTTACTGACTGTATGCTGCAAAATAAAGCGAGCAGGGTCTATGCGGTGGATGTCGGATACGGCCAGCTTGCCTGGAAGCTTCGAAACGATGAACGGGTCGTGAATCTGGAACGAACCAATATTCGAAATGTGACCGAAAAGGAAATCCCCGAGCTGTTGGATTTTTGTTCTATAGATGTTTCTTTCATCTCTCTTTCCCTGGTGCTTCCGGTGGTTTACCGCCTTTTAAAAGAGGACGGTGAGTGTGTCGCTCTCATCAAACCTCAATTTGAAGCGGGAAAAGGAAAAGTGGGAAAAAAAGGAGTGGTTCGGGAGCCGAAGATCCATTTGGAAGTGCTGGAAAAGGTGTACGGTATCGCCAGAGAGATCGGTTTTTCCTTTCAAGGGATCGATTTTTCCCCCATTAAGGGTCCCGAAGGCAATATCGAGTATCTCGGCTATTTAAAGAAATCATCTCTCCCTCCTCTGGTTTTGGGGGACAGCTTAACAGAGGTGGTTTCGGTTTCCCATCAATGCTTGGATCGCAAAGGGGATGAGACAACGTGAAAGTACTATTGGTACCCAATGAGGATAAAAAAGATGTGGCTCAATGCGTGCGGGAGATCGCTTCCGTTTTGTTTCAGGACGGCGTAGAGGTCCTGATGGACGAAAGGCTTTCCTATTTGGCTGACGGTGTTATGGGGATCTCCTTTGGAGCGTTGGAACAGAAGGCCCGCCAGTGCGATTTGGTCATTACCATTGGCGGCGACGGCACCATCATTCATACCGCAAAGCTTCTTTTGACTTATGATAAGCCGCTTTTGGGGATCAATATGGGCCGCATCGGCTTTTTGGCGTCTTTGGAACGAAACCAGATCGATATGCTTCGTCTTTTGCGCAGAGGGGAGTATCATATTGAGCAGAGAATGATTGTAAAGGCAAATTGCTTTACAGATTTTCCCCGTTCTTTTTTGGCCTTAAACGATATTGTGATTTCAAAAGGCTCTACCGCCCATATGATTGACTTGCAGGTATATTGTGACGATCGGTTTGTGGCGTCTTATCGGGCGGACGGCGTGATTGTGGCAACGCCTACCGGCTCTACCGCCTATTCTCTTTCTGCCGGAGGCGCGGTGATCGATCCCGCGGTCCAGGGGCTTTTACTGACCCCTATCGCACCGTACTCTCTATTTTCCAAAAGTATGCTGTTTCGAAGCGACTCCAAGCTTCGGATCATTCCCGCCGGTTATGAAAATCGGATGATCGAATTATCAGCGGATGGGGAGCAGAACATTCGCCTCAACAGTGGGGAGGAAATCTGCCTTGAAAAGGCGGATCAGACTGTAAAGTTAATAAACTTAACAGGTAAACGTTTCTATGAGGTGATCCATGATAAAATGCTCGGCCGGTTCGGCGAGCCTGTATAAAATGTGAGGAGGCATATTATGAAGTCGTTGCGACTGGAGAAAATTGCTCAGCTTGTGGAACAGCATGATGTCTATACCCAGGAACATCTTTTACAGCTGTTGAACGAAGAGGGCTTCAATGTGACCCAGGCGACCGTTTCCCGGGATATCAAAGAACTGAATCTGGCGAAAATGATTACCGAGGACGGGAAATATAAATATACCGCCGCTCCGAGAAAGGAAAACGCGAATCTGGAAAAAAAGTATCATTCCGTTTTCTCCGAATCGGTACTTTCGGTGGATTACGCCGGGAATATGATCTCCATCAAATGCCATACCGGTATGGCGAATGCCGCCTGTGCCGCATTGGACACAATGTCTTATGAAGGGATCGTGGGGACGTTGGCGGGAGACGACACCATCTTCGTTTTGGTTCGCAGTGAAGAACAGGCGTTATCCATTACACAGCAGATCAAGCATTTTCTGTCGTTAAGCTGATATCACGCCGGAAAGGAGAGCCTTATGCTGTCATCTTTATATATTGAAAATTTGGCGGTGATCGAAAGGGTCTCGATAGATTTTGAAAAGGGATTTACCGTTTTTACCGGAGAGACCGGCGCTGGAAAATCCATTTTGATCGACGCTATCAATGCCTGCTTAGGGCAACGAGCATCCAGGGAGATCGTGCGCAATCATACCGAGAAGGCGGTCATTTCCGCTTCCTTTATCCATCTTTCCTTGGAGGCGCTTGCCATACTGGAAAAAAACGGCTACACTCCCGAGGAAGAACTGGTGATCACCAGGGAGATCTACGCCGACGGACGAAGCAGCGCCCGGATCAACGGCCGTCCCGCTACCGTTGGAATGCTTCGGGAGCTTGGAATGGCTTTGATCAATATTCATGGACAGCATGATAACCAGATCCTTCTTTCCCCCGAACGGCATCTTTCTTTGATAGACCATTACGGGGATCTCCTTTCTTTTGTGCAGCAGTACGAAACGGAATTTCGCGTTTTGAGCCGGATGATCCGCAAGCTTCGGGAGGTCACCGCAAAAGAAGCGCAAAAAGAAGAGCAAAAAAGACGCCTTACCGAGGAATGGGACCAAATCGAAAAGGCCAAGCTCTCCGAAGGAATAGATGTTATTTTGGAGGAAAAGGCGGCGCTTTTCCGAAACGGGGAAAAGATCGCTTCGGGGCTTTCGGAGGCGGTGGGCGCTTTGTACGGGGACGATACCTCTTTTGGCGCTGTGGATCTGGTTTCCCGGGCGGCGGCGTCTCTTTTACGGCTGAAAGATATTCCTTCTCTTGCCGGCGCATCGGAAAAGTTCAATAGCCTTTCCATAGAATTGGAAGCCGCCGCGGGTGACCTTCGGGATCTTTTGGATGCTGCCCGTTACGATCCGGCGCAGGCCGAGGAGATCGAAAACCGCCTTTCGAGAATACGGAAGCTGAAACTCAAATATGGAGAGATCCCAAAAATCCTGGAAAGAAAAGCGATCCTTCAAAAGGAGCTTGAGGAGCTGGATCAAAACGGACAGCTTTTGGCATCCCTGACCAAAGAGACCCGCGTTCAGAAAGAAAAGGTCAGCCTTCTCGCCAGAGAGCTTACGGAGCGCCGAAAAGAGGCGGCCAACCGTCTTTCCCGGCGGATCGAAGAGGAAGCTCGCTTTTTGGAGATGCCCGCTTTACGGGTAGAGCCTCTTTTTACGCCCACCAAGCTAAACAGCAGTGGTGACACTTCGGTAGAACTGATGCTATCGTCCAATCCCGGTGAACCTCCGAAGCCTATTGCTAAGATTGCGTCCGGAGGGGAGCTTTCCCGGATCATGCTCGCTATCAAAAGTGCTTTGGCAGAAAAGGACAGCATTCCTACCCTGATTTTCGACGAGATCGATACCGGTGTCAGCGGAAAAGCGGCGCAAAAGATCGGTCGAAAGCTTAAAGAGGTCTCCAAAAGCCGTCAGGTCTTTTCAGTGACCCATTCCGCCCAGATCGCCGCATTGGCGCACCACCATTTCCTCATCCAAAAGCGATCCGAGGAAAATCGGACCTATACGACGGTTTTGCCTTTGACCGGGGAGGATCGGGTCGAAGAGGTTGCCCGCATTTTTTCTACCGATGCAGTCAGCGATTTGATGCGGGAGACGGCAAGAAGCATGTTGAAAGAGGGAAACCAGTCGTAGGAGGTGGACAAAACGGCGATCTACATCGAATCAGTAAGACTCAAGGAGATGCCCGGGGAGGACGCGCTCTCTTCTCTTTCCGTTGTTCAGTTTCTTCAAAAGGAAAAGCTGGTTTTTGACCGGGACGTTACCATTTTTACAGGAGAAAACGGAATCGGGAAATCCACTCTTTTAGAAGCGATTGCTGTTGCGGCAGGATTTAATCCGGAAGGAGGAAGCAAAAACTTTCGCTTTTCCACCAAAGACAGCCATTCCTCCTTATACCGGTATTTGACCCTGTCCCGGGTGGGTTATTTTCGCGACGGCTTCTTTTTTCGCGCCGAAAGCTTTTATAACACCGCTACCTATGTAGAGGAGATGGACAAGATCGCTCCTCTTTTGCAGTATTACGGCGACAAAAGCCTTCATGAACGTTCGCACGGAGAAGGCTTTCTGACCTTGATGAACAGCCGCTTTTCCGGAAAGGGTCTTTATCTTTTTGACGAGCCGGAGGCGGCTTTGTCCTTTACGGGACTTCTTCAGTTTATGCTCCACATCCGCAAGCTGGTAGGAGGCCATTCCCAGCTGATCATTTCCACCCACTCGCCGGTGCTGCTTACCTATCCCGGCGCCAGGATCTACGAACTGAGAAAAGACGGTCCCGTTTCGGTATCTTACCAGGAAACTGCCGCCTTTTCTCTGACCAAACAGTATTTAAACCAGCCGGAGCAGATGCTTTCCTATCTCTTTTGCGAAGAGGATGGGGACAGTACCGGTTCTCCTGATGGCTGTTTTCGATAGAAAAACCGTTGGAGCCGGTCGGAGAGACGGAAGGCGCCGCCGGAGATCAAAAGCCACAGACAGGAGTACAAGGGGCAGATCTGTCCTAAAAGATTTCCGAATTGACGGGAATAATCCCATACCTGCCAATGAAAGATGAGGTTTACCCAGATTCCTACGAAAAATTCTACCGTCGTAATGAAGGCGCTTCCCAGAATACATTTTTTGATGGTGGAAAGGGAGGGTACGTCCTGCCGTAACCGATGCAAAAATAAAAAGCAAACTCCGCCGGTGAGCACCATCGACCAGTGAGTGTAACCTCTCCATAAAATTTCCAAAGCGCCGTAACCAAAAGCGCCGATGGAGAAAACAACGCCGCATTCTTTGATTTTTTCCATAATTCCTCCAAAACAGTCGATCTGTCTTTAGTATGCCGGAAAAAGAGGGAAAAAAACCTGGCGGTTGTTGCCAAATAAAACGAGGTATGGTAGAATACAAAGCATATGACATAAAAGGAGGCTATTTATGAAACGGGAAGATTATCTGTCCTGGGACGAGTACTTTATGGGTATCGCTATGCTTTCGGCAGCAAGAAGCAAGGATCCTT
>CALWZB010000043.1 GCA_944385915.1 uncultured Clostridia bacterium
CATACTGTCCTCCTATACCCGAAGATACTTCCGCATACTAAAGCCGCTTCCGATTCCGCCTACAAACATACCGGAAAGTAAGAAGTAAGCCAAAATCTGGGTGGCAATCTCTCCAAAAGGCACCAGATGCTGTACAGCCGAACCGATCCATCCGGTCAGCTCCTCACGAATGAGGGTATAAAACGCGGTATAGCCGCCCCAAACGAGGAAAAACGCCAAAAGCGCGGCGATGATCCCCAAAACGATCCCTTCCGCGACGAAGGGCACTCGGATAAAGGTATTATTGGCACCCACATATTTCATAATGTTGATTTCCCGTCTTCTGGAAAAAACGGAGGCGCGGATGGTATTGGTAACGATTACGATGGAAACTAAGATCAGCGCTCCCACTACCGCAAAGCCAAAGGTGTTGACCATACTCCGCACACTGACTAACGTTTTGGTCAGCTGGGTAGGCGCTTCCACTTCTTCCACATAGTCGATCCGCTTCAAGGCGGCGACAATACTGTCTACCTCGTCGGGCTTTAAAATCTTTGCCCGAAAAGATTCAGGAAGGAAGCTGTTGTCCATACCGCTCAAAAGCCCCTCGTCTCCGCTTAGATACTTGTCCACAATGCTTTCCAGTGCTTCCGCCTTAGAGATGTATGTAATCTCGCCTAAGCTTCCCAAGCTCTCCATCTCGGATTGCACATCCAGATACGCAGTCTCCGGCGCGTCCGTCTGTAAAAAGACCACCACCTCGTTTTGTTCCCCGAGGTACTCGATAATGCTGTCAACGTTGATGCTGAACAATACCGCCAATCCCACGATCAGCAAACAGGCAACCAGCGTACCGATCGACGCCAGCGTCATCAGCCGGTTATGCCAAAGGCTTTTCAGTCCGGTTTTCAGCAAATACCGAAAGCTGCTAATTCTCATGACTGTTCTCCCCCGTTCCCGGAAGCACCTCATCGAACACGATCTGGCCGTCTTCGATGTCAATGGTCCTGCCGCCAAAATATCTCACCATATCATGTTCATGGGTCACCATAACCACCGTCGTCCCGCAGCGGTTGATTGCCCGGAGCATATCGACGATCTCATAAGAAAACTTCGGATCGATATTTCCGGTAGGCTCGTCGGCAATGATCAGCGGAGGATCGTTGACCAGCGCTCTCGCCAGAGAAACTCTTTGCTGCTCGCCGCCGGAAAGCTCATCAGGATGCTGTCTGGCTTTATGCTTGAGATTCATCAGCTCCAAAACATAAGGGACCTGCTGGCGGATAAACTTGGGCGACGCATCGGTGACCCGAAGGCTGAACGCCACATTATCATACACCGTCATATCCGGGATCAGCCGGAAATCCTGGAACACAACGCCGATACTCCGGCGAAATTTGGGAATCTGATGCTGTTTGAGCTTATTTAGGTTGTACCCGTTGACGATGACCTGACCCTCAGTCGCTACCGTCTCCCGCAGCAGCAGCTTGATGATGGAGCTTTTTCCGGCGCCGGATGTACCGACGATAAAGGCAAATTCCCCGTTATCAATTCGAAGATTCAGATTTTTCAGTGCTTCCGTACCGTTGGGATAGCGGTACGAAACGTCCAGTAAATCGATCATTCTTACCTTTCCTCCGTCATTTCTTTCTCTTTTTATTTCATTCGAAAGGGCAGGCAGGTGATACCTGCCTGCCCTTGCACGCGTGGATTAAAATTTAGTGGGGCTGGAAGTTAAGTATTTTTTCACCATCAAAGCGATCTTAAAGATGATCGCATGGTCAAATTCCCGCAAATCAAGCCCCGTCAGCTTCTTGATCTTCTCAAGCCGGTAAACCAGCGTATTCCGATGGACGAAAAGCTTTCTCGACGTCTCAGATACGTTCAGGTTGTTCTCAAAGAAGCGATGGATGGTAAAGAGCGTTTCCTGATCCAGAGAATCAATGGAACCGGTCTTGAAAACCTCCTTAAGGAAGGTTTCGCAAAGGGTGGTGGGAAGCTGGTAGATCAACCGGGCGATTCCCAAGTTATCGTAGCTTACGATCGCCTCGTCGGTATCAAATACCTTACCCACTTCAAGGGCAACCTGAGCCTCCTTAAAGGAACGCGCCAGCTCCTTTACGCCCACTACCGTGGTTCCAATGCCTACGACCGCTTTGGTATAAAATTCAGAGCTTAAGGTATCGACGATAGAACGGGCGAGCTTCTCCAGATCCTTGGGTTCGATCCCCGCTTTGATCTCCTTGATCAAAACAATGTCGCTCTCGCTGATATTGAAGACAAAGTCCTTTTGCTTATCCGGAAACAGGTTTTGGATCACCTCATAAGCGGAAACATCGTTGGACGTCACAATGCGGATCAAAAAGGCCACCCGGCTTACATCCACATTGAAATGAAGCTCTCTTGCCTTAATATAAACGTCCCCGGGAAGAATATTGTCCAAAACCACGTTTTTGATAAAGTTGTTCCGGTCATATTTCTCATCGTAATACTGCTTGATGGTGGAAAGCGAGATGGCTAAGATCTGCGCATACCGAGCCGCCGTTTCGTCCGTTCCTTCTACGAAAACCGCGTAATCCGCTTTGATATGCGGTCCAAACGGCTTATACGTATATCCGTCCCGGACAAACACATCATGCGACTCGCTGAAATCGACCGCATAGTAATCGCTGGTCGTGCCGATCTTGGACAGATCGCTGCAAGCGATAATGGCGGCGGTCTCATCAACGACACCGATCATACGATCGATGGTGTCACGCATTTGGTGGACTACTCCCTGAAACAGTCGATTGGACATATGAATTACCCCTTATCCGTTAATTTGCAGCAATTCATTTCAAGTTCCCAGATGGAAAAGAATGTACTGCTGCCAAAAAAGCGTATACCTATGTTTTACCTATTTATCATACCTCTTTTTTGGCAAAAAAGCAAGAAAAATAGCATTCTTTTCCAAAATTTTTTTGGAAATATTATTTCAAATGACGTAAAGATTACATTCTGTAATCTTTATTACTTAAATCGTAACATATTTGTCATCAATATATGTTACGAAAAGATGAATTTTTTTCAAAACGACAAAACGACAAAACCGGGCGGCTCCTGCCGCCCGGTTTACCAATTAAAAAGAGATATCCAATTTCATATCCCCGTCCTGGATCCAATGCATTTTCCGCATCACATAAGCAAAAAACCATGTCATCACCGCAGGAGCGATAAAATACATCACCAAAATCTCCAGCAAAGCGATCCATGCGCCGTCAGGAGCCATAGTCTGGTAGGTCATAATGGGTCCCACCAGGCCCGCCGTTCCCATACCGGAGCCGGTGGCGTTGCTGGTCATTCCCAAAAGCTTGGTGGAGATAGGCCCTAATACCGCGCTGGTCAAAATAGGCGGGATCCAAATTACAGGCTTTTTGACGATGTTGGGAATCTGAAGCATGGAAGTCCCAAGACCCTGGGCAACAAGACCGCCAAAGCCGTTATCCCCAAAGCTCATAACTGCAAAACCGATCATCTGGGCACAGCATCCCACTGGCGCAGCGCCCGCCGCGATCCCGGAAAGCCCCAAAACCACGCCAATAGCCGCGGAAGAAATGGGAAGGGTCAGACAGATCCCCATCAGCACCGAAACCACGATTCCCATCAGGAAGGGCTGCTGCTCACTGCCCCAGTTGATGAGATTGCCAAGGGAGGTCATCAGCGCCGAAATGGGCGGTCCCACCAAAAGTCCTACCGTAGAACCGGTCATGATGGTCACAATCGGAGTGACTAAAATATCCAGCTTGGTTTTTCCCGAAACCAGCCGGCCAAATAAGATCGCCACATAAGCCGCCACAAAAGCGCCTAACGGCTCCCCCGGTCCCGAGAGAGAAAGAGCGGAACCTGTAGAGGCGTTATCCGCTAAAATTTTAGAAGCAAAAGCGCCCACCATACCTGCAACGCCGGCGGAAATGGTCACCATAGGCGATTCATTGAATTTTCTCGCCACACCAACTCCGATTCCCAAACCGGTAAGACCTTTCGCCATTCCTGCGATCCAA
>CALWZB010000044.1 GCA_944385915.1 uncultured Clostridia bacterium
CTCGGTTTGATCTCCAAAAACACCGTCCACCGGAGAGATTTTCGGAATGGCAGGATAATTTCTGGAGATCCGGTTCAATCGGGTCTGCAAAAGACGCACATCGGTTCCCCGGGAACCGTTTCGCAAAGGAGAACCAGGATACGATGGTGTGATATCCTGTATCGGTGCGTTGAACACCAAATCGATGTTGTCTCCGTAATACCGCTTTAAAATTTCATAGGGTGTCTTCCCCTGTTTTGCCAGCGTCACGCTCCCCCACTGAGATAATCCGTCACAGGTCACGGTAGTACCGTTGCAAAACTGAGCGAAAAGAGGCTCAATATATCCCTGTCTGCGGATGTAGTCGTTAAACAGCTCATCCACCAACTTGGAGATATTTTCAAAAATATCCCTTCCCTTGACATAGTACTGGTCATACTGGGTAGAAGATGTGATATCGAAATCATATCCCCTGCTTCGGTACCATTCGGTATACACCCGGTTAAGCGCTACTGATACCTGGGCATAAATATTTGCCCGAAGGGCGTTTTCCGGCCATGTGGGATAAACCTCGCTGGAAGCGACGTTTTTGATGTAATCGGGAAAGGATACAGTCACGTTCTGGGCATAAGAATCAGGTGCGCCGAGATGAACGGTAATGGTCCTTGGAATATAAGGATAACCTATCATATTTCTCCTCCTTTACAGCCCGGGAGCCTGACTTTCCAGCACCAGCATCTCTTTGTTATCATCTTCCTTCTCTGGTACCGGAACCATTTCCACCGGCTGGATAGAGGTGATCCCTCCAAATACTGGAACATGAATATTTTTGACCGAATAGTAGCCTTGATGGTCGGTCCGGATGTTATAGCTGACATAAGGGTGGGGGTTTCCCGATTCTTCCGACAACTCGGCCGGCAACGCCGGAAGCGCCATAACCGGCGTTTTCCCGCTTTGATCAGTGAGCGCAAAATGAACCAGTACTTCTTCTCCGTTTCGTTCCCTAGTCACCGTTACATACGCTTCCGAAACCGGCATTGCTTCATCTGCGGTAGAAACCTGAACCACCAAAAAAGCGGTATCAGTATCTTCAAGATTCTGTTCGCCAGAAAAGGAACCATCTATCTCATTGTAAAGCAAGGGGGTTTCCGTCCGGAAGGATTTTGCGTCCTTGGCAGGGACTGGCGTCCATTCGGACGGAAGAGTCGATTCCAAGGATGATTTTTCCCTAGGGATCTCTTTGAGCGAAAAAGAAGCAGATGGATCCATTTTGGTTTCCAGGGCATAATCTCCAGGTAAATTGGAATCATCTGACGTTTTTAGGCCAAGGGGCTGCGGATCCGCGCTCTCCTTTAGCACATCAGGGCGCTCTGTGTCCTGCGAGGAAGAGGGGGGCTGATATTGCATCATTTCCGAAAGATATTTTTTCTTTAAGGCTTCAAAATCCGTTTCCAACTTGCATCCTCCTTTTCGAATCAGGTCTCTTTTCCACTTTATTCGTTTTCAAAGAAGGATATGCCTGTATATCATAACAAAACGGGAAAAACGTATGATCCGTCTTTCCCGTCCAAAACAAATTTACAGTGTCACCGATTTTCGGTTCCGCTTTACAAAATAGGAAACCTCGGTAAAGCCGATTTTTTTTAGCATGGCTATTGTTTCCTCTATCCCTTTCCCAAGATCTTCTGCGGTATGCGCGTCGCTTCCCACAGTAATAAGCCGCCCTCCGAGGGCATAGTATTCTGTCAGCAGAAACTCGTCGGGAAGGGTTTTCCCAATTGTTTGCCGAAGGCCGCTGGTGTTCACCTCGAGCGCCATTTCCCGTTTTACCAAAAGAGAAAACAAATCCCGCCATCGGGAAAGAAACGCTTTGGGGTCTATTCCTTTTCGGCTGTTCTCCGCCAGATACCGGAAGGGATAGGTGATATGGGCGAGCGTATCCCCTTTTCCCCATCTCACCGTCCAAAACAGCCGGTCAATATAATCATTCAGGTAAGAAAGAAGCTCCTCATCGGAAAGATGGTCATAATCCAGGTAGTAAAAATCTTCGATCCCTTCGGCGTCGTGGACCGAGGAAATGACAAAATCGAACGGACGGCAGGATAAAACCCTTTCCGAAAAAGAGGGATGATTCATCACCTGACCCAGCTCGACGCCGGCAAGAAGGGAAAAAGATACCCTCTTTTGAAAGGCGGATATTTCGTCATATGCCTTTTGCACACAGATCAAAAGGTCCTCGCCGGGATCCGCGGTCACATCACAATGATCCGTTACCGCCAAGACGTCAAGTCCTTTTTCCTTTGCCGCCGCACAGATAGCTTTTACCGGCACCGAACCGTCAAAACTGTGAATGGAATGGGTATGGCAATCGATCCGCATAAAACTCCTCTTTCCTTTTTGGATTTCTTTTGATATAATTATCATAGCAAAAAAAAGGACCTTCGTCTACCTAAGGGAGGCTTTTTCGTGAAAAATTACGCCGGCACCGTACCGCTGACTTCCCATCGGCTTTTTTTGCGCCCCTTTCGCGTGGAGGACGCAGAAGCGATGTACCAAACCTGGGCTTCCGACCCGGAGGTGACCCGCTTTCTGACCTGGAGTCCCCATCGGTCGGTGGCGGAAACAAGGCTGTTACTGGAAAGCTGGTGCAGAAGATACAAAGATCCCCGCTTTTTCGAATGGGCGGTCACTTTAAAGGACACCGGCGAACTGATTGGCTCTTTTTGCGCTATGACCACTATCCGTCGGAAAACGCTGATGATCGGGTACAGCTACGGCAAAGCCTACTGGGGAAAAGGATACGCTACCGAGGCGGCAAAACGGGTCGTCCAGTATCTTTTTTCCGAAACCCCCTGTGACACAGTGACCGCACGGTATCATATCGACAATAAAGCGTCCGGACATGTTTTATCTAAAACCGGGCTTGTTACCGATTTTCAAAAAACGGAATGGGTAGGCACCGACCGGGGAATGGTGGAATGTTACCGTTGTACCCTGAAAAAAGAGGGAAACAACGGTAAAAATCGGCTCTTTTTTTGAAAAAACCCGATTTTTCTATTGACTTTGGAAATTTTGATGGTATACTATTATTAGAATAAGGTAAGGTAGAAAGGCTGGGAACTTCCCGGTCTTTCGTTTATGTTGGGGATATTTCCCTTGGAAAATCCTCTTATGAGAATGGAGTTAGGGATGCAGAAAAAAGAAATCATTCAAACCGTTTGGGAGCTTGCCGAACCTATCGCGAAAAATGCGGGAGTCTCTCTTTGGGATGTCCAGTATGTCAAGGAAGGGAGCAGCTACTTTCTTCGTATCATCATCGACAAGGAGGATGGCGACGTATCCATCAACGAGTGCGAAGAGGTAAGCCGTGGGATCGACCCTATTTTGGATGAAGTAGACCCCATTGAGGATTCCTACTACCTCGAAGTCTGGTCCGCGGGGCTTCAGCGCCAGCTCACCAGGGATTTCCACTTTGAGAAAAATATGGGAAAGACGGTGATTATTGGTTTGTTCCGGGAGCTTAACGGCGAAAAAGAACCGGTTATGACTTTGACCGGCTATGACGGAAAAAATATTACCGCGACAGATCAGCACGGAGAGTCTCACACCTTTGCTCTGTCCTCGCTGCGGTTTGTAAAACAAAACGACGATATTGATTTTGGAGGAAAATAAAATGAACAATGAGTTTTTCGACGCACTGGAGATGTTGGAGCAGGAAAAAGGCATCCAGGCGGATTACCTCATCGAAAAAATTAAAAACGCCATCGTCATTGCTGTAAAGCGGGATTACCAGGTCACCGACAACATCAATGTGGTCATTGACCCGGAAACCAGAAAATTTTCCGTCTCCATCGTCAAAAACGTGGTGGACGAGGTCGCCGACCCCGAAAGTGAGATCCTCATCGACGAAGCG
>CALWZB010000045.1 GCA_944385915.1 uncultured Clostridia bacterium
AGGTGTTTGCCGCCGGCGATATGCGCAGAGGCCAGTCTTTGGTGGTCTGGGCCATCCGGGAGGGGAGAGGCGCTGCCGCCGAGGTCGACCGGGCGCTGATGGGGTATACCAACCTTAAATAATAAAAAACGGAGAAAAGAACTTCTTTTCTCCGTTTTTTTGTTAGGAACCATAGGATGGATCGATCGCTTTCAGTTCTGACAGCGTATCGATTTCTACGATATCTCCCTCGTCACAGCTTCGAACCGCGATGTTGAACTTTGGATTAAATTTTCCCAAAGGCACGTCGTCCCAGTATTTTTTCTTACCGCCGGGAGAAGCAAACAGAAGCGGAAGATACTGCTCCATTTTTTTCCCGTCTTCTTCGGTCCAGTAAGTAATGTCGTACATGTGGTAGCAGTTGGTGCCGCCGATCTTCATACCGGTTACCTTTCCGCCCTTTACGATCAATCGCCAATCGTCGGTTTTTTCGGTAAACACGCCGAGATAACTTGAAGAGTATTCGTATTCTCGGATTAGATCCGGGTTTTTCAGGTAAAGGTCGGAGTCCAGCACGTAGGCGTTGCGAAAGAGATGCTTGACCTGCATCGCCGAGGAAATATTGTTGGTTTCCCAATAGTCGGGGTTTTCTACAAACTGGATCATAGGGTATTTCTCTTTGAGCACATCGAAATGATCCGCCAGATATCCCCGGACGATCACGATTTCCCGGATTCCCGCCCGTAAAACAGCGTCCAGCATGGTTTCAATGATAGGCTTTCCCAGTACCCGGATTAAGGGCTTTGGCGTATTTAAGGTAACGGGTACCAGGCGGGAACCGAATCCTGCCGCCAAGAACACCGCTCGTTTGACCCGGTAAGGTTCCAAAGCGGAAAGTCCCTCTTCGGTGAGGGAAATCTTCCGCCCATCTTTCGTTAGATACCGCTTTTCTATCAGCGCTTTCAGTGTACGGTTGACACTTCCCAGAGAAAATCCAACCTTTTGGGAAAGTTCCCGTTGGCTAAATCCCACGTCCAGTTTTTTGATTAGAGAAAGCAATTCGAATTCTTTTCGATTGAGCGCCATAATTTTCTCCCTTTTTGTTCATTTGGTACATTATAGCATACCCAGATGAACAAAGCAACTATTTGGGAAGGTTTCTTCTCTTTTTGTCGAAAAAAAGAAGAAGGAGAGATTGATTGGAGAAAAGAGAGAAAATTATCGGTAATATGCCCAAAAAAATTCTTTTTTTCTAAAAAAAAGAATTTTAAAGAATTTAAAAGAATTTAAAAGAAAAACAAAAAATTTAAGAGATATATTTGGATATATTTGGAAAAATGAGGAAAGGAATGGAAAAAAATACCGAAAATTCCCGATAATTTTAAAAAATCATTGACATAAGTTCCTTTTTGTTTTATAGTATAGTCGTTATGCTTGTATCTGCTGTGAAACGCCGCGTACGTATGCGTCTCTGTGGGAAAGGAGTTCTTTCCAAAAAAGCCTTTTGCGGGCGGAGATGTCAAAGACCGGCGGGTACAGATGTACTAATGCCGCAAAGGGGGATGCAACAATGAATCCGATATTGGAATTGAAAAACATCACACTGACTTTGGAAGACGACCGAATTTTGGATAACGTGTCTTTGTCCATTGAAGACGGGCAGTTTGTTACCTTTTTAGGTCCTTCCGGGTGCGGGAAGACAACGACGCTGCGGATCATCGCCGGGTTTCTCTCGCCGGATCAGGGTGATGTTTCTTTTAATGGGGAGCGGATCAACGACCTGCCCGCTTATAAACGGCCGGTGAATACGGTATTTCAGCGGTACGCTTTGTTTCCTCATTTGAATGTGTTTGACAATGTGGCCTTTGGATTAAAGCTCAAAAAGCTTTCCAAAGAGGAAATTCGCCTCCGGGTGATGGAGATGCTGGAAATTGTGGATCTGAAAGGTTTCGAACGAAGGAAGGTCAACCGTCTTTCGGGCGGTCAGCAACAGCGGGTTGCCATCGCCAGAGCGCTTGTGAATCAACCGAAGATCCTTTTGCTGGACGAGCCGCTGGGCGCGCTGGATTTAAAGCTTCGCAAGGATATGCAAATTGAGCTGATGAAGATCCAAAAGAAGCTTAAAACTACCTTTATCTACGTGACCCACGATCAGGAAGAAGCGTTGACTATGAGCGATATGATCGTGGTCATGAAAGACGGGGAGATCCAGCAGATCGGTCGTCCCGAGGATATTTACAACGAGCCGAAGAACGCTTTTGTCGCCGATTTCATCGGGGAAAGCAATATTTTCGACGCAGTGATGGAAAAAGACTTTGAGGTCTCTTTCTGCGGAGGAACTTTCCCCTGCCTGGACAGCGGCTTTGGCGAACATAAGCCGGTGGATGTGGTTCTTCGCCCCGAGGATATCGTTTTGACCGAGCCAAAAGAAGGCAATTTAAAGGGCGTTGTGACCAATGTGGTATTTAAAGGCGTTCATTATGAGATGAACGTCAGCTGCAACGGGTTGGACTGGGTAGTTCACTCTACCCGGCTGTCTCCGGTGGGAAGCGAAGTGGGACTTTCCTTTACACCGGACGACATCCATATTATGAAACGCCTTTTTGACGGCGACGAAAATTATATCTTAGGGGAAGTGACCGATGAGAATACGGTATCGTTCTTTGACCTTTCCTTTGAGCGGGAAGGATTGAACCTGCCGGTGGGAACCAGGGTTTCCCTCACCATCAGCCCCAAGTCTATTGAGGTGGTTTCCATTGACCGGGCAGATCTGAAGGTATACCTGGAATCTTTGATCTACAAAGGCGATTATAACGAACTTATTGTTTATACCCATGAGGAAAGCTTGCTTCTTCATTCGTATCTGGACCAGCAGGTCGCTACCGACATCGGGATCAAGTTCGATTTTGACGCGATCACGGTAACGCCGCTTTCGGGAGGGCAAAATGGGTAGAAAGAAAAGTCCCCTGACCGCCTTTTTGACGGTGCCGTATCTGGTTTGGATGGCGATTTTTGTTTTGGTGCCTTTGGGTATGGTTTTGTATTTTGGCTTTACCACCGCCGAGGGACAGTTTACCTTTCAAAACTTCCAAAGCGTTTTGAAATACGGCGATACCTTCTTTAAGTCCATCCGGCTGTCCTTGGTGGCTACCGTGATTTGCCTTGTGCTGGCGTTTCCTTTGGGGTACATTATGTCCCGTATGGGGGAAGCAGGGCAGCGGACCATGCTCCTTTTGATCATGCTTCCTATGTGGATGAGCTTTTTGCTTCGCACCTACGGATGGATGACCCTGTTGGAAAATGAAGGACTTATCAACCGGTTTTTGGAGCTGTTTGGCATCGGACCACTTTCGATGATCAATACCGAGGGCGCGGTGGTTTTAGGTATGGTTTATAACTACCTTCCCTTTATGGTGCTTCCCCTTCATTCTATCATGATCAAGATCGATAAATCCATTATTGAAGCGGCGGAGGATTTGGGCGCCAACGGCTTTTATGTGCTGATCAAGGTGCTTATCCCCTTAAGCCTTCCCGGCATCATTACCGGGATCACCATGGTGTTTGTTCCGTCGGTTTCCACTTTCGTCATTTCCCGGATGTTGGGCGGCGGAAAAAACGTTTTGATTGGCGACTTGATCGAACAGCAGTTTTTAGGTACTGTCTATAACCCTCAGGCCGGCAGTGCTATGGCGATCATCCTGATGGTGCTGATTTTGGTGATCATGGGGATCATTAACCGGTTCGACAGCGAGGAGATGGAGGGAATGATGGTATGAGAAAAGCACGTTTTTTCCCGAAGATCTACATTGGATTGTCCCTTTTGTTTTTGTATGCGCCCATCTTTGTTTTGATCGCATTTTCCTTTAATGAGTCTAAATCCCGGGCGTATTTTACCGGCTTCACCTTTAAATGGTATAAAGAGCTGGTACAAAACGACGCCATTATGTCGGCGCTGTTCAACAGCCTTCTGATTGCCTTTTTGTCTTCCATTATCGCTACGGTAATGGGAACGATCGCCGCTATCGGCATCAACAGCCTGGGCAGGAGAAAACGGGGATTCGTTATGAATCTTACCTACATCCCGGTGCTCAACCCGGAGATCGTCACCGGTATTTCCATGATGCTTCTCTTTGTTTTCTTCAAACAGCTGATGGATCTGCCGTTAGGTTTTTATTCTCTGCTGATCGCCCATGTGACCTTCTGTCTGCCGTATCCCATTTTGAACGTATTGCCTAAGCTCCGGCAGATGGATCCCAGCCTCTATGAGGCGGCGCTGGATTTGGGATGTCCTCCGCTACAAAGCTTTTTCAAAGTGGTGGTTCCCCAAATTCTTTCCGGCATCGTTTCCGGCTTTTTAATGTCCTTTACCTATTCTCTGGATGACTTTGTCATTACCTATTTTACTTCGGGAAGCGGATTTTCCATGCTCCCGGTGACCATCTATTCTATGGTCCGCAAAAAAGTCAACCCCCAGATCAACGCGCTTTCCGCCATTATCTTTTTGCTGGTGCTGGCGCTGTTGATCGGGATGAATATCGCGGAAGCGAAAAAGGCCAAAAAGGAGTAATCCTTTGGAAGATATTTTGATATTGAAAGGGGTAAAAAATTGAAAAGAGCAATTTCCTTCCTTTTGTCGGCTGTGATGCTTTTCACAGTGGCGGCAGCGTTTTCTTCCTGCGGCAGCGACGGAGAAGAAAAAGCGGTTTTGCGGGTCTACAACTGGGGTGAGTATATCTCCGACGGCAGCGAAGACAGCTTAGACGTCATCGAGGCGTTTGAGGAAGAGTACAATGTAGAAGTGATCTACGATATCTACGCGACCAATGAAGAGATGTATACCAAGATCAAAAGCGGCGCGGTGGATTATGATATCGTGATCCCCTCGGATTATATGATCTCCCGGATGATCGAAGAGGATATGCTGGAGAAATTGAATTTCGACAATATTCCCAATGCCCAGTATATTATGGACGATTTCAAAAACACCGATTATGATCCCAACGGGGAATACAGTGTTCCTTATACCTGGGGAACGGTGGGGATCGTCTACAATGAGACTATGGTGAGCGAAGTGCCCGACAGCTGGAACGCCCTTTGGGATGAGCAGTATGCGGGGAATATCCTGATGTTCTCCAACTCCAGAGACGCTTTCGGTATCGCCCAAAAGCTTCTCGGTTACTCCCAGAACACCACCGACGAAGCGGAGATCCGTGCCTGCGCCGATTTGCTCAAAGAGCAAAAGAGTGTGCTTCAGACCTACGTTATGGACGAAATCTTTGATAAGATGGAGATCGGGGAAGCGGCGCTGGCGCCTTATTACGCCGGAGACGCGGTGACCATGATGGCGGAAAACGAGGACTTGAACTTCGTCGTTCCCAACGAGGGAAGCAACGTTTTCATTGATGCGATGTGCGTCGTTAAGGGAAGCGAGCAAAAAGAGCTGGCCGAGAAATTCATCAACTTTATGTGTGAAACGGAGATCGGCAAAGCGAATATCGAGTACATCTGCTACTCCACGCCGTTACAAAATGTATACGACGCGCTGGATGAGGAAACCAAAAATAACCCCATCATCTACCCGGATGAGGAGCTCCTTTCCCGCTGCGAAAGCTTTGTCAATCTTCCCGAAGAGACCAACCTGCTGATCCAGGATCTTTGGAACGAGATCATCGTAGAGTGATCCCGAGCAATGAAAAAGCACCCCATTCGGGGTGCTTTTTTTGGTTTAGCATTGCCGTTTCTTTCCGGCGTAAGCATCCGAGCGGGGGATCCATTTCAGGAATTGCTCAATATAAAGGTTCCAAAAACGCCACTCGTGATTAAAATCGGGGACGTCGACCCATGTCACGTCCGCGCCGGCGTCGATCAGAAGATCCCGAAATTGCTGAATATCCAGGTAGTTATGGTCTTTGTTTCCGCAGGCCATATAGATGGGGGGCAATTTTTTTCCGTTCGCCTTATGCTCGGCGATCATCGCTTCACAGCCGATGTTATAGCGGATGATACCGGAGGATAAAATGCCAACGGCGCCGAACCGGTCCGGATTTTTTAAGAAATGGTAGCAGGCTGCGCCGCCACCCATCGAAAGGCCGGCAATAAACCGGTCCTCCGGTTTGTCGGAGATGGGAAGCCGGCTGCAAACATATTCGGGAACCTCGTTGGCCACAAAGTCAAAGTATTCTCCTTCGGTAAAGCGTTTATCTTCCGCGCTCATCAAAACCACCGCAATGCTGTTTTCTTCGGCAAACAGCTCAATTTGGGTGTACCGTTCCCAGGTGGTGTAGTCGTTTCCGCCGCCATGAAGCAGATACAGTACCGGGAATTTCGCGTCCAGACGGTGGGAAAGGGGCTTGGGGCCGCCGGTTTCCGGGATGGACATAGACGGTACGATCACATCAATGGTGGTAGCGCGGTGCAGGGTGTAGGAAATGAAATTGCAAGCAAAATGTCCCATAAGCTACCTCCTATAAAATCATAACCTGAACCGGCATTTGCAGGTCGCAGTCCTTCGACAGATCGTAATCCTCCAAATAGGCATCGGTTTTCAGATGCATTCTCTTTCCGGGGCCAAAGGAGGTATAAGGCTCCCAATAGGGGATTCCGTCGGCATTGGGATCGCCGTTTAATACAAACTGGTTCCAAATCTCATTCATCTTCTTGGCCAGCGCCCGGTTTTCCTCGGTGTTCGGGTAGCCCTTATGGTATTCCTCTACCGGGAAATTGAAAATATAGCACATTTCAGAAAAATGGTGCGCCAAAGGAACGGTGTTTTTGGTATGATCCCAGCGGTAGAGCCACACCTTTCCGCCGCCTTTTACCCAAAGCCCCGCCATTCTCGGTGCGTTGTTTCCGTAAATGTAGGTGGTCATAATGTCGGCGATGGCGTCTTTTTTGCTCATCGTTTCCAGCCGTTTTTGAAGCTGGGTTTCCACATAAGGACGGTTTTTCCCGAACGTGCGCAGAGAAAAATCAATGTAGGCATCGATATCGGTCTCCTCCGGAATAGGGAATCGAAGCTCATCCATATTAGCGCCCACTAAAAGGGGAATGTGCTTGACCTTTCCTGAACCGATCCGCTCTTCAGGGGTCTCGGTAATGACGACGCCGTCAATAACTGCGTCTAAGAAGTTGACCATATTGGAAACGCTGGCGCAAAATGCCCGCTGTCCCTCGACGATCTTGTCCGCATCCATGGTCAAAATTTCGGCGGCAGTCTCCTTGGTCAGTCCCAAAAAGGGCAGGATCTCCTCGGTGGCTCTCGCGGCGCTTTTCACGTCCCGAATGGTGGGAACACCGCCGCTTTGGGTAATGGCTTTATGGTACAGGCCGTCCGCTAAAGGCGACATAATAATACCGCCTACGCTTCGTCCCCCCGCCGATTCTCCCATAATGGTCACATTGTCGGGATCTCCGCCGAACGCCGCGATGTTATCCCGGATCCAGCGAAGGGAGAGGATCTGATCCAAAAGTCCGAGAGAGCCGGAAGCTTTGTATTTTTCTCCCAGCAGTTCCCCTAAGTACATGTATCCGAAGACGCCCAGCCGGTATTGGATCGCTACCATCACTTCATCCCGATGGGCGATGAAATGCTCTCCGTCAAAGCAATCCTCGCTGTTCCAGCCAAAACAATGGCCGCCGCCATGGATATGGACCACAACGGGACGTTTTTTGCCGTCACAGGCAGGTGTCCAGATATTGAGATTTAAGCAGTCCGCTTCGGACATAACAGCGCCGGCATTATCCGGATTCAACGGGTCCTGCATAGCTCTGGGACCAAACTTGGTAGCATCCAGCACACCGTCCCACCGATCCGGCTCCACCGGAGGCTGAAACCGCAGCTCGCCCACCGGAGGCTTGGCAAAAGGAATGTTTTTAAAGACTTCGAAGCGGCCTTCTTTTACCCCTTCGACCTTTCCATATGTTGTGGATACGATCATAGAAAGCTCCTTTCTAATTTGCGTTTTAAGGTGAACTGTTAACTTTGTGAAAAGAATATAAAAACAAAGTAAACAAACCTCTATCTTTAATTGTATACAAAGCTTTCTATAATGTCAAGTATATTTCTATTTATAGAATCGATAATTTTAAAATTATCACATATCTCGTTCCAGCATCGCGCTGAAATTTTCGATGATATAATCCCGAAAAAGGCGGGTCGCTTTGGAGAGATACTGTTTCTTTGTCCAAACTACGCGGACCTCCCGTTCACAGGGCGGATTGACGATAGGAACCAAAACCACTTTTTGGTGCATATTTTCTTCCCAGGTATTGGGGACTACCGAGACGCCAAGGTGATTTTCTACCATAGAAAAAATCATATTGGTATTGCGGCAACGCATCCAGATGTTGGGGGTAAAGCCGCTGATGGCACAGTAATGAATAAGATGAGAGGTGCGTTCCGGGCTGCCAAAAATGATAAACCGTTCTTTTGCTAAAGCGGAAAGAGAGATGGAATCTTTTTTCGCGAGAGGATGCTCGGGAGAAAGGGCAGCCATAATCTTTTCGGTAATCAGCAGGGCGGAATCGTCGTGGCTGCTGTCGATAGGAGCGCCGGTGATGGTGAGGTCGGGACGGTCCAATTCATTGAGGTCATCGGGAGAACCCTGTAAAAATTTGGCTTCTACGTTGGGATACTGTTTTTTAAATTCAATAAAAAGACGCACTACGGTAGATGACAAAGCGTTGACTTTTAAAATGATTTCGCCGCTGGGCTCGTTTCCCGAATCCAAAAGCTGTTGCCGAATATTTCGCTCCCGGATCAGGGCGTCGGCGGCATAAGTCAAAAACAACCGCCCTTCCTTGGTGAGGCGGATTCCCCGGGGGACCCGCTCCAACAGCTTGACTTGAAGCTGACGTTCTAACTTGGAAATGGTTTGACTCAGGGAGGATTGGGAAATATTTAAGCTTTGGGCCGCTTTGGTAATACTTCCCGCTTCGGCGATGGTACAAAAATACTCAAGTTGCAGCTTTTCCATAGATTCTCCTTTCGGCTTTTTGCTTTCTTATTAGTTTTAACGAATATCAACTATCTGTAATTATATATTTGACTTTCAGGTTTGTCAAATGTATACTGAATTTTGGCACGACAAAATTGTCCTTTGGAGGGGATTATGACGGATTTTCTATTTTTCTTAGTTACACTGGTGGTAGCGGCAGCCGGCGGACTATTGGCGCTGAAATTGAAAGTGCCTGCCGGCGCTATGGTTGGGTCGATGATTTTTGTGGTGGCGTTTAACCTCATCACCGAAAAGGGATTTTTCTACAGCGACCTGCGGACGGTATTACAGATTTTTGGCGGCGTAATGATCGGAAGCAAGGTAGGAAAAGAAGATGTTCTGGCGTTAAAGAAAATTTTGTGGCCGACGGTGGTTTTGGTAGTGGGCATGGTGATCTTAAACCTTCTATTCGGGACCTTGATCGCTACCTTTTCCGAACTGGACGTAGCGACTTCTCTTTTTGCGACGACGCCCGGCGGTGTTTCGGATATGGCGCTGATCAGCGAGGAACTGGGAGCCAATACGGGTTATGTCGCTATTTTACAGGTATTCCGTCTCCTCATCATCTTCGTCTTTTGCCCTCCTATTTTCAAGAAGATTATGAATAAAAATTACAGCAATCTGTCTAAACAGGCGGTGGAAGAAATTGACGCTGAACAGCAAAAAAAGAAGCCCAGTGCAGCGTTTGAATGGAAACATTTTGGACTTTTGTTCCTTTGCGCCGCTATTGTGGGCGTTATTTTCTGGCAGATCGGTGTGACGGCAGGCGCTATGATCGGCGCTATGCTGGGCGGTGCCGCGTTCACCATTTTCACTCACAAGGTTCCTTTCCCTCGAAAGATGCAAATCGGTATGCAGATTTGCTCCGGCGCTTTTATTGGGATCCAGATGAAAAAAGAGAATCTGGCCCATATCGACGTGCTCATCGTTCCGATTTTGATTATGATTGTCGGAATTTTGGTGTTTGTCTTTTTGACCAGCTTTGTAATGCACAAGTTGACCAAGCTGGATTACCCCACCTGTATGTTTGCGTCCACTCCCGGCGGATTGCAGGAAATGTCCCTGCTTTCAGAGGAGATGGGTGCGGACACCTTAAAAGTCGCCGTTATGCAGACGATGCGGTTGGTATTTGTTATTTCTTTCTTCCCCACCTTAAACAAATTGATCGTAGGAATTTTGGTGTAGAT
>CALWZB010000046.1 GCA_944385915.1 uncultured Clostridia bacterium
GAGCTGGACAGAATGCGGGGGCGCAACGCCCGGACCATTTCTGTCGAGGATCGTCCCGCTGAGATGGGCGATGAAGTGGTGTTCGATTTCGACGGCTATGTAGACGGCGAAGCCTTCGACGGCGGCAAGGCGGAAAAGTATCATCTGACCTTGGGCTCCAACCAGTTTATCCCCGGCTTTGAGGAGCAGCTTGCCGGACACAGTGTCAACGAGGAGTTTGACGTAAACGTGACCTTCCCCGAGGATTACCATGCGGAAAACCTGAAAGGCAAAGCCGCGGTATTTAAGATCAAGCTTTGGGAGATCAACAAAAAAGAGCTTCCCGCGCTGGATGATGACTTTGTAAAAGACGTGAGCGAGTTCGATACCCTGGATGAGCTGAAAAACAACATCCGGGAGAAACAGGCGGAAGCCAACGAAAAATATGCGGAAAACGAGTTTGAGACCGCTTTGCTGGAGGCGCTGGTAGAAAAGCTTCAGGGCAACATCCCCGATGAGATGATCGAAGCCAGAGTCGACGAGCAGATCAACGAGTTCAATTACCGTCTCCAGTCTCAGGGTATGAGCCTGGATCTGTATATGAAGTTCAGCGGCATGGATATGGATGGTCTCCGGGCGGCTTACAAGGAGCAGGCCGAGAAGACGGTCAAGACCCGCCTCGCGCTGGAGAAGATCGTTGAGCTGGAGAACATTACCGTAGAGGATGCCGATTTGGATGCCGAGTACAAGAAGCTTTCCACCGCTTATGGTATGGAAGTGGATCAGATCAAGCCCATGATCCCCGTAGATGAATTAAAGAAGGATATTGCGGCGGAAAAGGCGCTGAATCTGATTAAAGAAGCGGCTATTGTAGAATAATAAGAGAATAGGATTTACGTTATCGTCTGGGCAGCTTCTGCCCGGACGGTTTTTCCATCGTGAAGGAGGTTTTCTGATGAGTTTAGTGCCTATGGTAATTGAACAGACCGGGCGGGGGGAGAGAAGCTTTGACATTTTTTCCCGATTGCTGAATGACCGGATCATTATGCTCAGCGAGGAAGTCAACGATACTACCGCGAGCTTGGTGGTGGCCCAGCTTTTGTATCTGGAAAGCCAGGATCCCGATAAGGACATCAGCCTTTACATCAACAGCCCCGGCGGGTCCATTACCTCTGGTATGGCCATTTATGACACCATGCAGTATGTTAAATGCGACGTTTCCACCATCTGTGTGGGTATGGCGGCGTCTATGGGCGCGTTTTTGCTTTCCAGTGGCGCAAAAGGCAAGCGGTTTGCCCTTCCCAACAGCGAAGTGCTGATCCACCAGCCTTCGGGAGGCGCCCAGGGCCAGGCCACCGATATCGCCATCCAGGCGGAGTGGGTGCTGCGGATGAAAAAGAAGCTGAATGCGATCCTGGCTGCCAATACCGGAAAGACGGTGGAGCAGATCACTGCTGACTGTGAGCGGGATTACTTTATGTCCGCACAGGAAGCACTGGATTACGGCCTCATTGACCGGGTATTGACTCGATAGGGAGGAACTATGGCGGAAAACAACGAGAAAGATGTGGTTTGCTGCAGTTTTTGCGGCAAGCCGGAGTATATGGTAGAGCGGATGCTCCATTCCGCCCATGCCAATATCTGTGATGAATGCGTTTCTCTTTGTTACGACCTTTTGGCACAGGAGGGGCTGTTTCCTCCGATGGTAAAAGGGGAGTATCCCGATGGGGAATCTCACGGTGAAATCACCCTTTTGAAACCGGCGGAGATCAAAAAGCTCCTGGACGAATATGTGATCGGCCAGGAGAAAGCAAAGGTCACCTTGTCTGTTGCGGTTTATAACCACTATAAGCGGATCTTTAAGCCGGTAGAGGAGGATGTGGAGATCCAAAAGAGCAATGTGCTCCTTTTAGGTCCCACCGGTGTAGGAAAAACCTACCTTGCCCAGACGTTAGCAAAGATTTTAAACGTTCCTTTCGCCATTGCCGACGCGACGACTTTAACCGAAGCGGGTTATGTGGGCGACGACGTGGAAAATGTTTTGGTCCGTTTGCTCCAAGCGGCGGATTTTGACGTGGAAGCGGCCGAGCGGGGAATCATCTATATCGATGAGATCGACAAGATTACAAGAAAATCCGAAAACACATCCATTACCAGAGACGTGAGCGGGGAAGGCGTCCAGCAGGCGCTTTTGAAGATTTTGGAGGGGACGGTATCCAACGTTCCTCCCCAGGGCGGAAGAAAGCACCCCCATCAGGAATTTATCCAGCTGGACACCAAAAATATACTGTTCATCTGCGGCGGCGCTTTTGAAGGCATTGATAAGATCATTCGCCGGAGAGTAGATCAGTCCGCTTTGGGCTTTGGCGCCAACGTCCAAAGCAAGAAGGAGAAGGAAAAAGGCGAGGTGTTGAAGGATCTGATCGCCGACGATTTGGTGAAATTCGGTCTGATTCCGGAATTGGTGGGACGGCTTCCGGTGGTAACCACACTGGAGGACCTCTCGGTAGAGAATCTGGTCCGGATCCTGGTGGAGCCGAAAAATTCCCTCTTAAAGCAGTATAAAGCGCTGTTTGAGATCGACGGCGTTTCGCTGGAAATGGACGAGGAAACCTTAAAAGCCATTGCCGAAAAGGCCATTGAGCGGAAAACCGGCGCCAGAGGGCTGCGCTCCATTATGGAGGATCTGCTGATGAATTTGATGTTTATCGTTCCCTCGGACGAAACCATTACCAAGGTGGTGATCACCCCCGAGGTGGTTCGCGGGGAAGAGCCGGCAAAGGTGCTTCGCAAAAAGCAAAAGGGTCTGTTCGCCGAAAAAACGGTGTAAAAAGGCTACCTTTTAAACGTCTTCTTTACGGAAGGCGCCAAAGGCTTTTTGCATTCAAAACGAGTATGCATTTATGAAACGGTGTAGCTTGTAGCTATGCCGTTTTTTTGTATACCGAAAACATGTTGACCGCATTGATGCCATTTCATTGCCTGATGACCCACTTGCGCAAAACAGGATGTTACATTATAATGAAAGTGTACCATTTTATTTGAAACTTCGGAATCAGGTGAAAATATGCTGACAAAAAAAGAGATGCCGCCTTGTCCGGTAGCGACAACGGTGCAGCTGATCGGGAGTAAGTGGAAACTGCTGATTATGAGAAATTTGCTTGTCCGTCCCTGGCGTTTTAATGAATTGAGAAGAGATTTAACCGGAATCAGTCAAAAAGTTTTGACTGACAGCTTGCGCTCTATGGAAGAGGACGGGATTATTACCCGTACGGTGTATCCCGAAGTGCCCCCAAGGGTGGAGTATGCTTTGAGCGAGTTAGGAGAATCTATGCGCCCCATTATCAAGGCGATGGAAGAGTGGGGCATAAATTATAAAAAATCATAAAAAGCAAAGTCCGCAACTTAAACGGTTGCGGACTTTGCTTTTTATTTTTCGGTAAACCAAAATCTTTTGTCCCCCGGTAGAATCCCTTTTGGCCGGGGTGAGGGATTGGCGTAAAGTTTTACGCAGAAGGGAGAGCCGCTTATAGTGTGCTTTCTCTCTTCCGGGTCGTTCTTATTTTTCTATTTCCCCCGCAGTTTTTTCAAAATCGCTTCGTCGGCGGGGCAGAAGTCGAAGTCGGGGATCTGCTGGGGATGAATCCACTTTAAGTCTACATGCTCTCGCATCAGCGGCGTTCCGGAACGAATGGTGCACTGATAAAGAGTCAAATGGACCGTTAAATCGGGATAAACATGGGTCAGTTCCATATAGATATCCCCCGGGGAGACCTCGATCCCCAATTCCTCTTCACATTCCCGGATCAAAGCGTCCTTTTTTTCTTCTCCCGGCTCGACTTTTCCGCCCACGAATTCCCATAAAAGACCTCTTGCTTTATGGGGAGGCCGTTTACAGATCAAAAACCGGCCGTTTTCCCATATCAGGGCGGCAACCACTTCTGTCATAGCTTTTCTCCTGGTTTATTCTCCTTTGGTTACGGTGACGCCTTGGGTAATAGGGGTCTCTTTGGTTTCAAATTCCACCGTAATGGTATCCCCGACGTTTAAGATGACCGCCAGAGGATTTTCTCTGCTGTTGATGGAATAAAATACGGTATCTCCCGTAAAGCGAAGGAAGAAATAGGTATCTCCATCCATGGTAGCATAGCGGATCTCCTCAATGACGCCGGTGGCGGAAAGAAGTTCCGGTTTAGGTTCTTCGGGAGGGGCCTCCTCAACGAGGATATCATTGCTGATCATCAGTTCATGGTAATTTTGCTGGCATTCCTCTACCGTATAGCCGGTAGCGACGATCTGATATTGCTGAACATTGACCATAGCGTACATCTTTACCAGT
>CALWZB010000047.1 GCA_944385915.1 uncultured Clostridia bacterium
ACAGATAATTTAAGTCGGAGGACGCAAAACGGCCGCCGTCCAACTGTACCATAGGACGGATATCCGGAGGAATAACCGGCACAACGGTCAAAATCATCCACTCCGGACGGTTTCCGGAAAGGCGGAACGCCTCGACGCACTCCAGCCGTTTGAGGATCCGGATCTTCTTTTGACCAGTGGCATCCTCAAGCTGTTTCTTCAAATCGGCGGACAGTTCCTCCAGATCCAGTTCCTTTAATAAGATCTGGACCGATTCCGCGCCCATGCCGGCCTTAAAATCATCCTCATAGCGTTCCCGCATATCCGCGTATTCCCGCTCGGTGAGGATCTGCCCCTTTTCCAGGGGCGTGTTTCCAGGATCGGTTACAATATATTTCGCGAAATAAAGGACCTCCTCCAAACGGCGGGGAGAGATATCCAAAATCAATCCCATCCGGGAGGGAATACCTTTAAAATACCAGATGTGAGAAACGGGAGCGGCCAACTGAATATGACCCATCCGTTCCCGGCGTACCTTGGCTCTCGTTACCTCTACGCCGCATTTGTCGCAGATTTTTCCTTTGTAACGAAGGCGCTTATACTTTCCGCAATGGCACTCCCAGTCTTTCGTCGGCCCGAAGATCCGCTCACAGAAGAGGCCATCCCGTTCCGGCTTCAAGGTGCGGTAATTGATGGTTTCCGGTTTTTTTACTTCGCCATGGGACCAGCTTAAAATCTGCTCCGGCGAGGCCAAACCGATTTTGATCGAATCAAATACGTTGAATTCCAAATTGCGACCCCTCTTCCATTAAAAATCAATTTCGTCGTCGTCTTCACCGTCGTTGTCAAACAGGAAATCATCGTCGGCATCCTCATCCTCGGAATCGGAGAACCCTAAAATATCGTCTTCTGCATCGGCGGTCACAAAGCCGTCCATGTTGCCGTCTTCCACATAACTGAAATCATGATCGAAAGAGGAATCCTCTTCGGCGCTGCGGAAGGTGAGATCCTCGTCATCATCGAAGTTTTGCTTCAAATCGATCTCTTCGTTGTTCTTATCCAAAACCTTGACGTCCAAACCGAGGCTCTGAAGCTCTTTAGTGAGAACCTTAAAGGATTCGGGGACACCGGACTGGGGAATATTATGACCTTTGACAATGGCTTCATAGGTCTTGACTCTTCCCACCACGTCATCGGATTTCACCGTCAGGATCTCCTGAAGGGTGTAGGCGGCGCCGTAAGCCTCCAGCGCCCAGACCTCCATCTCTCCGAACCGCTGGCCGCCAAACTGGGCTTTACCGCCCAAAGGCTGCTGGGTGACCAGGCTGTACGGACCGGTAGAACGGGCATGGATCTTATCATCTACCAGATGATGCAGCTTAAGGTAGTACATAACGCCCACCGTGACCCGGTTATCAAACTGTTCGCCGGTGCGGCCGTCGTAAAGGACGGTCTTTCCGTCTTCATCCAATCCCGCTTCTCTTAAGCAGGCACGGATATCATCCTCGTGCGCGCCGTCAAAGACCGGCGTCATCACTTTCCATCCCAAAGCTTTGGCCGCATAACCTAAATGAACCTCTAAAACCTGGCCGATATTCATACGGGAAGGAACACCAAGGGGGTTCAAAACGATGTCCAAAGGCGTACCATCGGGCAGGAAAGGCATATCCTCCTGAGGCAGGATCCGGGACACAACACCTTTGTTTCCGTGGCGACCCGCCATCTTATCGCCTACCGAGATCTTCCGTTTCTGGGCAATATAGCAGCGCACCACCATATTGACTCCCGCCTGGAGCTCGTCGCAGTTTTCTCTGGTGAAGACCTTTACATCCACAACAATACCGTATTCGCCGTGAGGCACGCGAAGGGGAGTATCTCGCACCTCTCTCTCCTTCTCGCCGAATATGGCGCGCAAAAGCCGTTCTGCCGCCGTAGGCTCGGTCTCTCCCTTAGGAGTGACTTTACCGACTAAAATGTCGCCGGTGCGAACCTCTGCGCCGACGCGGATGATTCCCCGCTCATCCAAATCCTTCAAGGCGTCTTCGCCCACGTTGGGGATATCTCTGGTGATCTCTTCGGGCCCGAGCTTGGTGTCTCTGGCTTCGATTTCATATTCTTCAATATGGATCGAGGTATAAACGTCGTCGCGAACGATCTTTTCATTGATCAAAACGGCGTCTTCGTAGTTGTAGCCTTCCCAGGTCATAAACCCGATCAGGGCGTTTTTGCCCAAGGCGATTTCGCCGTTGCTGGTGGCGGGACCGTCGGCAATGACCTGCCCCTTGATGACCCGCTCGCCCTTGTTGACGATGGGACGCTGGTTGATACAGGTCCCCTGGTTGGAGCGCATAAATTTGATGATAGGCTGTTTGATCAGCTCTCCGCTGTCAGTGCGGATCACGATCTCATCCGCAGAGACCCGGTCTACGATGCCGCTTTCCTTCGCCAGCACCATAACGCCGGAATCCACCGCCGCCTTGTGCTCCATACCGGTGCCCACGATGGGCGCTTCGGTCTTCAAAAGAGGAACCGCCTGCCGCTGCATGTTCGCTCCCATCAGCGCCCGGTTGGCGTCGTCGTTTTCCAAAAAAGGGATCATCGCCGTCGCGATGGAGACCATCATTTTGGGGGAAACGTCCATGTAATCCACTTTGTTGTTGTCCACTTCCAAAATCTCTTCCCGATACCGGGCGGTGACTCTGGGACGGGCAAACTTGCCGTCTTCGGTGAGAGGTTCGTTCGCCTGGGCAACGATCACCTCATCCTCTACATCGGCGGTCATATATTCCACTTCGTTTAACACCACGCCGGTCTCTTTATCCACCCGGCGGTAAGGCGCTTCAATGAATCCGTATTCATTGATCCTGGCAAAGCTCGCAAGATAGGAGATCAAACCGATGTTGGGACCTTCCGGCGTTTCAATGGGGCACATTCTTCCGTAATGGGAGTAATGAACGTCACGAACCTCGAAAGACGCCCGGTCTCTGGAAAGACCGCCGGGACCCAGCGCGGAAAGACGCCGCTTATGGGTCAGCTCCGCCAGAGGGTTCTTCTGGTCCATAAGCTGGGACAGCGGAGAGGAGCCGAAAAACTCCTTGATAGCAGCGACCACCGGACGGATGTTGATGAGTGCCTGAGGCGTCACCACTTCCATATCCTGTGCCTGCAGCGTCATCCGCTCCCGGATCACCCGCTCCATTCTGGAAAATCCAATACGGAACTGGTTTTGCAAAAGCTCGCCCACCGGACGGATCCGGCGGTTGCCCAAATGGTCGATATCGTCTACCGTACCTAAGCCGTGAGCCAGGCAGTGCATATAGTTGATGCTGGCGATGATATCGTCCTTAATGATGTGTTTGGGAACCAAAGCGCCGACGTTTTTCTTAATCAGCTCGATTTGCTCTTCCTTGTCCTCAGTCTGTTCCAAAATTCCCTTGAGGATCTTAAAACGAACCTTCTCCCGGATGCCGAGCTCTTCCTTATCCACGTCGATAAAATCGGTGATCTCTACCATACCGTTGGAGATCACTTTCAGTTCTTTTTCCTCGTCCAGCTGAATATAGACGGTATCGACGCCCGCCTTTTCGATCTCCCAGGCCTTGGCTCTGGTCAAAAGCTCGCCCGCCTCGGCGATCACTTCGCCGGTGAGCTCATTGACGGCAGGACGGGAAAGGGTATGCCCCATAATCCGGGTGGCGATCCCAAGCTTTTTGTTGTATTTATATCTTCCCACCCGGGAAAGATCATAACGATGCTCGTCAAACAGCAGCGGGACCAGATGCTTGATCGCCGATTCCTGGGTAGGCGGCTCGCCGGGGCGAAGCTTCCGATATACCTCAAGCAGCGCGTCGTCGCCGTTTTTGATGGAATCCTTGCCCTTCATCGTGGCAATCAGCGTTTCCTGTTCGCCGAAAATATCCAGAATATCATTGTCGGTGCCTTCGACATCGGTCAAGGCGCTCTTGTAGTTATCCTGGATCTCTTCCACCGTCACATCGTCCCGCACACGGAGCAATGCGCGAATAAAAACCGTTACCGGAATCTTCCGGTTTTTATCGATGCGGACGTAAAAGATATCGTTGGAATCGGTCTCGTATTCGAGCCAGGCGCCGCGGTTGGGGATGATCGTAGATTTAAACAGTTTCTTTCCCGTTTTATCGTAGGCGTCGTCAAAATAGACGCCGGGAGAACGAACCAGCTGAGAAACAATGACCCGCTCCGCACCATTGATGACAAAGGTACCGCTTTCGGTCATCAGCGGGAAATCGCCCATGAAGAGTTCCTGCTCTTTTACTTCTCCCGTTTCCTTATTCAGAAGACGGGCGCGTACCCGCAAGGGGGCAGCGTAGGTAACGTCGCGTTCCTTACATTCCGTTACCGAATACTTCGGGGTATCGTCCAGCCGGTAATCAATAAAGTCCAGCACCAGATTTCCCGTGTAATCGGTAATCGCCGAAACATCCCGGAAAACTTCCTTCAAACCCTGCTCTAAAAACCATTGGTAGGATTTGATCTGCACTTCGATCAGGTTGGGCATTTCCAACACTTCATTGATATGAGCAAAACTCATCCGCGTGGTTTTCCCGAGCTGCACAGGCTTGACATTTACCATAGGCTCAATCACTCCATTCATCTGTTTCAGACGTTTTCTTCAAAGAAATCGGTCCCCGAAAAAAGCGCCAATCCAAATTGTGCAAAAGAGCCAAAGACCCTTCCGAAGTCAATCGGTTTTTTGCACAAAACTACTTAGGAAAATTGTACCAAAAATCACAATATTTTTGCATATAGAGACAAAAATCCATTTTGATACAGTTTTACATTATACACCAATTTTTCCTGGCTTGTCAACACCTATTTTTACAAATTTTTGAAAAATTTTCCGTCGATTCGGTTTGAATCTTTCCCCTTTTTCAGACAAAAAAACGCCCGTCCTTTTCGGACGGGACGCTTTCAATTCATTTGCTATTCTCCTACCGCGACCGCTTCGATCTCTACCAAAGCGTCTTTGGGAAGCGCCGCGACCTGAAACGCGGCCCGCGCCGGAAACGGCTCACTAAAAAACTTGGCGTATACCTCGTTCATTGCGGCAAAATCGGCGATATCCTTGAGCAGGACCGTCGTCTTGACTACATTTTTGTAATCCATACCCGCTTCCTTCAAAATCGCCCCGATATTTTTTAAGGAAGCCTCCGTCTGAGCGGTGATCTCCTGGGAAGGAAACGCCCCGGTGCTGGGATCAATGGGCAGCTGGCCGGAAATGTAAAGGGTATTCCCCGCTTTTACAGCCTGAGAATAAGGCCCGATAGCGGCAGGTGCCGCAGAGGTGGAAACAGCTTGATTCATATGACTTACCTCCCAATCAAGATAACAACGAGGTCACCCTCGTTTAGACGCTTCCATTATACCACAATATTAAACGGAATACAAGGATCAGCCCGAATATCCCTCGTCTTTCATACAAAGATGAACGGCGGCGGTGGTAAAGGTCTGGGGCAGCGCCAAAATGTTGGGATGCTCGCCTACATATTTCTTTTTCGCGTCCTCCAACGCTTCTTCAAAGGTCTTTCTGGTCTTCAGTCCCATTCCTCTGGCATAGCCCGGGGCTTCGGCACCTACGATGTAGATGGCGGAGGTATTCATCTCGGCAATATGTCCGCAGCTCATCATAGAAAAGCCATGGAACGGGTGGAAAGCGTTGCAAAAGCGGTATTTCCGAATATATTCCTCGTTGGTGGCAAAATATTCCCCATACCGGTTCAGATCAGGCAGGGTGTCCATATGATCCTTTTGGAACATCTCGTAAAGCTCCCGGAGATAGGGCCAAAGCTCATCGTGGAAATACCCGTTGCAGGTAGAAGAGCAGATGAACACGCACCGGTCGCTCATGATCCGTTTGTGCCGGATCACCTGAGCGGAAAGAGCCTGCATCAGCATAATGGGATTGGTGCCCATGCCGTCGCCGTAATGGAAGGACTGGGGCATACCGAAAACGATAACATCGTACTTCTTTTCCGCAAAGGGAACGTAGGTACGGGTATCCGCCACTTTCCAGGAAAGGGGCATCATCTCTTTGGCATAGCCGGAAAAAATGGCGACTTGTCTGGAGCGGCTGTCGGTAACGGCGTCACAGCAGAAGAATTTTTTACCCATGCATTTTTCCATGTGCATGCCAATTTCGTTGAATTTGGTCCGCATCAAGCTGTGGCCGGAAACCGGGGTAAAATCCTCCCGGTGCATGACCGAAGGAACATGGTGGGAAGCAATGCTTCTCCAATGGGTGATGCCGGTGGCGCAATGCTTATACCCGCCGGAGTATCCCCCGTAAGGATTGCCCTGGACATGGCCGATCAAAACGGCAACGTCCGATTCATAAACGTATTTGTTCATGATCACCGGATCTCCCCGGTCGGTTTTGCCGAGGTCCACCAAATGATCCCAATCCTCACTGTCATGGTTGATGATCTGTCCGCTGGGCCAAAACTCGTTGAACAGTTCCTTTCCCAAAACGCCGAGGATCTCCTGCTCGGTATTCTTCCGGTGCAGTCCGTTGGAGCAGATCAGCAAAATATCCTTTTTCTCCACACCGGCACGATACAGTTCTTCTAAAATCAAAGGGATCGCCGTTTTTCGATGAGAGGTGGGCTGTTCCCCTCCCTTGACCCGATCGGGAAAAACGATGGTGACCTTGCTTCCCTTATGCGCCAGCTCAGACAGCGGGGGCATCCCGATAGGATTGCGAAGGCTCTTTAACGTTTCCTCTTTTAATTTCTCTTCCGGGATACAGGGGGGATCCGCCACCGTCACACCGGGAATAAATACGTCGGTATCGTCGGGAAGCTCCGCCGCCATTTTGCCATGCCCGTACTCAAATTCCAGTTTCATAGTCTCCTCCTTATTGTCCAAGGTACAACGATACGATCTCCAAATACTCTTCAGGATAAAAGCCGATCTCTCCCGAAAACCGGGTCAAAGCGATCAGCCCGCCGTCGATCTCGGGAATGGACGCGAGCATTTTCGCGTTATCCGCTTTCAATCCGCCGCCGTAAACCACGTCGAGTCCCGGCACCGTCTCTTTGATGAAAGCGGCGGTCTCCTGGATCTGCTCTCTGCCCGGCGGGGTTTTCCCGGGGCCGATGGCCCAAACCGGCTCATAGGCGATCACGATCCCGTCAGGATCCGCTCCCTTCAATCCCGTTTCCAGCTGAAGCCGGAGCACTTCTCTCCAATTTTCCCTCTCTTGTTCCTTTTCTCCAATACAGTAAAGAACCTTCAGTCCCCTGTTTTGCGCCGCAAGAATTTCCCGGTTCAAAATCCGGTTTACCGCTTCGGGATCGGTGACGCCGGCTT
>CALWZB010000048.1 GCA_944385915.1 uncultured Clostridia bacterium
CGGTCACTGGTATCCTGGACAGCAAGGTCTACCTGGGGCATATGCCCGGCCTGCGCGCCTCCTCTCTGTCCTACAAGAACAAAAAGATCGTCCGAAAGCCGGAGAGAGAGCAGGTGCTGGTGGAGCATAACCACGCACCGCTAATATCCCAGGCACAGTGGGATATCGTGCAGGACGCCGCCGATCACAAGTAAAGAAGAACTCATCAGAATGCTGGCATAAACGGAACTGGGGAGGGCGGAAACCCGCCCTCCCCAGCACAAACAGAGTAAGGTCATATTGTGTCCCTATGAACGCTATCAGAAGGCTTTTCCGGTTTTTTAGTCTGGCCTTGATCGATTTGCAAACGGAAGACGAAAGCAAAAAAGCGAAAAACTCCTTTTTCGTTCCCAAATGAAAGAAACGGATCAATAGATAGCTTCGCCTTGGGGAACCTCTTGTTATTTTGCCGCGGCGTCTTTTAACATGGCAATGACCTTCCAGGCAGCTTGAACGATTCCATCCGCCTTCAGGTATTCGGCAGCGGAAATGATCTCATGCTCTAATCGTACAGCCGCCATAGTATAATCGCCTTTTTCCGCTTCCCGGAACAGCGATGCAACACCCATCAGCAGGCCTTCCTTGGCGTCCGGGGAAATTTCTCCCGTTTTAGCGGCGCTGCGGATCGCCGTATTGAGATCGGCCCAGGCAATGTGATACACCGCGTAGTGGGTATCCATCAATTCCTGAACTACTTCGGTCCAGAGCGCCACTTCATCGGCGAACTTCTTGGCGCCAAAGTATTGCATGCCGGAGTGGGTCTGGGTGTGAGCGCCGCACCAGTTGCCGGCCTGTCCCATAACACAGACACCGAGATTGTGGGTTTTGGCCTGAACGGCCCGCACCAGTCCTTTGTATTTTCCATGCAGTCCCGGACGGCCGTCGATTTTGATATCCGCCCGTTCCAATCCGCTGTGGATCGCCGCACGGATGAGCAGGTCCGCGCAGTAATCGTTGTCATCCGCCACCATAAAGGTGTACTCCGGCCGTCCGGTGGGAACCATGGCGTTGCGCTCGAAATCCGCGGCACCCTCCATCTCTCCCATATGTTCCAGCCCCAGACAGGCTACGATCTTTTCCCGGATCTGTGGATAGACGACATAAGGGTCATGAGCGAGGTTTCCCCGTTCAAAGCCCTCGATAAAATGCCGGCAATCGATACATAACAGCAACGTCTTGTTCCGCTCGCTTTGGGGCAGCTGGGAAAAATAGTGTACGACTCCCAGCAAACCAAGGGAGCCATTGTCCTGGGTCAGCGACATCGCGTCCACATGGATATTGATGCTGATCTGCTGATCTCTGTCTGTTCCATAATCTTTACCGGGAAGCCAGCAGACAAAATTCCATGCCTCCGCCGAAAAGAACTGGCTTACCAAGGTCATGGTCGCAGTTTTGCCTTCTTTCGCGGCGGGGAGCAGCAGCTGACTGCCCTCCCGGTCGATGACCAGCGCGGTCATATGCTCCTGCTGCCGGTCATACAATCCAAAAAGGGTCCCGTAGGTCAGGCTGCTGGCAATCAGCAGTCCGGCGGCGCCTCCTTTGACCGCATAAGGTACCAGCTGGAATGCCCAGCTGGAAAAGCTCCATCGGGTTGCCCAGGAATTGCTGACAGAGGGGTCCGGGCACTCCAAAATATCCGCCGGGGGCTTGGGACCGGAGCGGTAATTGGTGTCGGTGATGGTATAGCTCTCCAAAAATTTTTCATCATAAGGCGGTTGGGGCAGTTGCGGCTCCTCCATAACTACGATCTTACCGGCAAAGGCTCCTGCATCCGGTTCTCCTTTACGGATATCGTAGTACACCATCGGCGCGGTCAGGCCCTCCGGCCCGGTGGAGGGCGCTAACTGCACAAAGGTGCCCACAGGGATCTCTTTTCCCTCTACATCCAGCTTCATTACTCCTTCCTCGCGCTGGGGCCAGTCCTTGACCCGATAGGTTTTATGGATCCAGTGGTGCTCCAAAAAATCCACACAGCCATAGCCCTTTAACTTTTCTTTCAGCCAGTTCATATAGGTGTCAAAGCTTCGATATCCGGGATAAATGGGGCCCAGTCCGGCTTTGAATTCATTCCAGAGCGTTCCTTCTTCCTGAGTCATCAGCAGTTTTCTGTGGATCGTATCCCGTTTTGCCATGGTTATGTCCTCCTGTTGCTTCTATTTTTGTATGCCGCTTTTTTGTCCCCAAAAGAATAATATTTTTCATCATTATACAATAAAATTTCTTATCTTTCAATCGATTTCTGTGACAATGATCCATACCACGATTAAAAGACTGGTTCAAAAGAAGGGAACCATCCATCTTTTTTTCAAAATCGTGAAACCGGCACAGCCGTGGAACGATAAGAGAAGGGTGCGGCTATTGGAATATTTTCAGGCGAAGAATATGGAAAAATCAGCAGCTTTTTGTGGGGAGGAGCCTATAAGCTATTTGTCAAATTTCCCTTTGTTTGTTATAATCAGCTTGATAGGGCTCGCGTCTTTTGTTTTCGCGATGGGACCGAAAGAGACCGGCGGGTCCGTTTTATGGACGCAAAGCGGATCCTTTTGTCAACGACACTTTGCGGACACCGATTTTTTTCGCGAGGAAATCCGCTACGTTATTACGAAAAGAGGATGAGAAATATGACAGAGAACAAAACACAAGTACAGTCCCGCCAAGCCTTTTTGGTGGATACGCTGCAAAAACTGCTGGGGCAGGACAGCCCCACTGGTTTTACCGAAAAGGTGGTGACAGTGGCGGAGGATATCGTCCGGGAGCTGGGCTTTGCCGCGAGGCGCACCAACAAAGGCAACCTGGTGGTTACGGTGCCCGGCCGGGAGACCGGTCGAAAGGTAGGGCTTTGCGCCCACGTGGACACCTTGGGGTTAATGGTGCGTTCCATTACCGCGGATGGCATGCTGATGGTCACCAAGGTGGGCGGTCCGCTGCTCCCCACTTTGGATGGGGAGTATTGCCGCATCTACACCCGTGAAGGTAAAGTATACACCGGTACGGTGCTTAGTCTGTCGCCGTCGGCGCATGTGCAGGACGATGCGGCGACCCGTCCCCGGGACGAAAAAAATATCGCTGTACGCATCGACGAGAAGGTGCGTATCAAGGCGGACGTACTGGCTTTAGGCATCGCCGCCGGCGACTATATCTGCTACGATCCCAAAACCACGGTTACCGACAGCGGTTTTGTCAAATCCCGCTTTCTGGACGACAAGGCCAGCGCCGCCTGTCTTCTGACCTTGCTGTGGCAGATGAAACAAACCGGTATTCGGCCCCGGTATGATACCTATGTTACCCTTACGGTCCACGAGGAGGTAGGCCATGGCGGTTCCACCCTTCCCGCGGTGGACGAACTGCTGGCGGTGGATATGGGCTGTATCGGCGAGGACTTAAGCTGTACCGAGTACCAGGTCTCCATCTGCGCCAAGGACAACGGCGGCCCTTACGATTACGGCATGGTCAGCCGGTTAATCAAGCTGGCCAAGGAGCATAACGTGGATTACGCGGTGGATATTTATCCCCACTACGGATCGGATGCAGGCGCCGCATGGCGCTCCGGCATCGATTGTCGCGCCGCCCTCATCGGTCCGGGGGTGCACGCTTCTCACGGCATGGAGCGCACCCATCTGGACGGCCTGTACGCGACTTTGGATCTGACGGCGCTTTATCTGGAACTGGCCTAAACGATAACGCCGATGTCCTTCCGGCAAACAGCGGGGGATATCGGCGTTATCCAAATGGCTTGGAAGTCGAAAAAAGAATGAATAAGGGTTCGAACATGATCACCATACAGAAGGAAAAGGATTCCTACGGTATCTATGCCCACACGGGGAAGATCGGGTGGGCAACACTTTACGAGAATCCCTGGCATGCGGCGAACAGCTACCTGAAGATAGAACTGCAAAACTGGGACACCCTGATTAGCGAAACGCTTTGCGCAGTCTCTCGTACCGTCTATGTTTTTGGAGTACGATCACATCTTTTTTGAAAGTGATGACGGTGATTGGGCGGCGATGCTACTGAAAAGCCTGTTCATAAGTCAAGATGATACCGCTTTTTGCACATATGTCTTAATGTGAATGCGAGGATGTTTGTAAATTGATCCCAAAGCAAAACCGCAGCTTGATCTTCCAAGGGAAAATCAGGCTGCGGTTTTTCGTTTGCGGAAAAACTTTGCTTTGGTTTATTTTTCAGACTCCTGCCACGCTAAACGGTCTTCGATAAACTTTTCCAACAGCTCCGCCGTTTTGTCGATGCCAAGCCGGGTGCTGTTGACGCAGACGTCGTAACCCCGGGAGTCGCCCCATTTAATCTCGGAGTGCCGGTTGTGGTACTTTTTCCTGGATTTGTCGTGCCGGGCGATCTTCGTCGCCGCTTCCTCTTTGCTGATGTTGTGACGCTTGGATACCCGTTGGATCTTATCTTCTATGTCTCCCAAAACAAAAAAGGCAAACAATCTTTCGTCTCCGCGGAACAATTCATCGGCACAGCGTCCTACAATGACGAAGGATTCGCCGGAATCCGCTTTTTTACGAAGATACTCGAACTGCATCTCCGCCACAATTTCCTCAATGGAATTGGTATAGCCTTTTACATTTCTGGAGAAAAGCATGTTCCGCTTTTGCTCGTCGTATTTTTCTAAGTATTCGATCTGGATGTTCTTTTCCTCGGCAATGTCCTCCAGAATTTTGCGGTCGTAGTAGTTGATGCCAAAATGTTTCGCGATTTTCTGGCCAACATAATGGCCTCCGCTTCCGAATTCACGGCCGATGGCAACGATGATTTGCTTTTTCATGACTTTCATCCTCACTTTCAACGATTAACAATAACGTACGAAAATCATTACCATGGAAATTGTGATTACGATAACAGTAGCGGGAACCGCTGTTGTGCAGTAGGTCTTCCAATCGATGAAGTAGCCGTTTCGGGAAGCGACGGAGGTACCGACTACGTTAGCCGAAGCGCCGATAGGCGTAGCGCTGCCACCGATGTCGGTTCCCATGGCAAGACCCCATGTCAGCGTAGAGAGATCCACGCCCTGCGTAGTCGCCAGGATTTTGATAACGGGAATCATCGTTGCGGCAAAGGGAATGTTGTCTACAAAGGCGCTGGTAACGGCGGAAAGCCAAATGATAATGGCGGCCATCAGCATCACGTTGTCTCCGCTGATCTCTCCGATGAAGCCGGCCAGAGCTTCCAGTACTTTCGTTTGTTCCAGACCGCCGACCACAATGAACAGGCCGACAAAAAACAGAAGGGTTTTATAGTCTACCCCGCGCAGCAGCGTGAGGGCGTCTCTCCAAAATGCCGCCAGTGTGGCAACGGCGATCACAACGCCGATCAGCGCCACCGTCAGTCCGGTAGCGGAATGGGTCGCAAGCAGTACTATCGCCGCAGCAAAAATTAAACAGCTGAAAACAAAGTCGCGTTTGCTGCTGATGGCGCTGGCGGGTGAAGGCATCGCGGAAAGATCCACTCCCGCGCCGTTTTCCGACGCAAGCTGTTTCCGGTAAACGAAAAAGAAATAAATCACAGTGGCTACTAAGCTTACGGCAGCGATCAAACCGGTGTTGGTTAAAAAGTCGGTGAAAGAATATCCCAGCGAAGTACCGATGATGATGTTCGGGGGATCGCCGCACATTGTGGCGGAGCCGCCGAGATTGGCGCAAAAGATCTCCGAAAGGATCATAGGAATGGGATTGAATTTCAGAAGCTTTGCCAGTTCCACTGTGACCGCAGCTAAGAACAAAATGACGGTGATACTGTCGATAAACATTGCCAGCACAGAGGAAAGTAGCATAAACGTAATAAAGATCGGTACCGTTTTATAGTGGACCAGCTTGGCCAGAGTCAGACACAGCCACCGGAAAAATCCGGCCTTCGCCATACCCTCCACCATAATCATCATACCCAGAATAAAAATGATGGTAGACCAGTTGATTCCTGAGGTGGATTCCGCTCCTTCCGAAGCCGTATACCAAAACCCCGATGTAAAAAAGCTGCTCACATTCAGCGTTTCCCAAATGGCGCTCCAGCTGCGCATGACAGCGCCGAACACCAAAAGGATCATGATCCCTCCGCAGCCCAGTGTGATGTACTGACGTTCGAATTTTTCCATGACAACTAAGACAAACATAGCAATGAAAATCATGACCGCCAGGATTTGTGCCAATAACATGATGTTCTCCTTCCCAGACTTTGCTGTCTATCAAATTGGTTTGATACCCGATCCAGTATTTTATCTCATTTCTCCTCATTTTGCAAGAGGCAAATATTCGATTTTTTCTTTCGGTTTTTACATCTTTTTCAGTGTGGAAACTATTGGCAGGAGTCTCTTTCTTTCCAAATCGGCGCCGCATACCGTAAAAAAGGCAAAAGCCTTCCTTGCTGTAGCGGATATTTTCAACTCTTTTCAGTGTATCACAAAAAGCTGCTAAGAAAAGTTAAGAGTTGATTCAAAGAGGGAAAAACACACAGTTGGGATCGCATGGCTTACAAAAAATTTGCAACCTCATTTAGAAAATACCAGTTTACCGGTCCAAAAATGGGACAGATCCCCAATGGGGGATTGTGTCAGAAAAAGAAATGCGATATAATATATTCGAGCAAAAACGACATCATTCGGCAAAAAATTACTTTGATCAAGGAGTGAGAGTCATGGATCGGTTGCGAAACAAAATACGGAATTGGAAATGGAGTGTGAAAGGAATGGTGATACTTGGTGTGGTCTTATTTTTGGCACTGAGCGGAACCATCGTAGGCACAGTAGTTCGGAAACCCAAAGAAATGGACGTGACCACGATTTCCACATTGGAAAAAATCGTCAACATCAGTGAGTTATCTACCTATACGGCGGTGTATAACGGTATTGCCTCGGCTGTGGATGAAGAGGATCCGGATGAAGTTCGATATTATGTTTCGTATCAGGCAAAGATCAATGCGGGCATCGATTTTTCCAAGGTGAACTTTTTGGTGGACGATGAACAAAAAACGCTTACAGCTATTCTTCCAGAGGTTTATTATACCGATATTATCGTTGATGTGGGTTCTCTGGATTACATTTTTATGGACCCGTCTGCCAACAGCAGTAAGATCAGTGCGGAGGCGTTTTCTCTTTGTGAAGCGGATGTGGAAAGGGAGAGTAAGGAAAATACAGCGATCATAGAATTGGCAAAAGATAATGCGATGAATGTAGTTACCGCACTGATCCGTCCGATCCTTCAGGAAAAATATGCGGATTATACATTGAAAGTAGAATAAGGAGAAAAAGATGAAAAAGACAGTTGCTTTCTTTTTAACGATGGTTTTTCTGCTTTGTTCTCTTGTGGCTTGCGGCGGGGAACAAAAAAATATCCAGCCCAGCATTTCTCAAATGCGGTCTATTTGTGAACTATCCGTCATGGAGTGTTACTATCATAATGTAGCAAAATGTGAAGAAGAAAATGCGCAGGGTATGTTGTGGTGGACAAAAGATAAACGCTTTTGGGTAGAATACGATGCCGTTGTCACGTTAGGTATCGATGTTTCACTGGTGAATTTTTCCATTTCCGGAAATGTGGTAACGATTACGATTCCGGATGCGGAATTATTAAACTATCAGGTCCTTTCGGAATCGTTGACCGAAGACGCGTATATCATTGAGAAAAATTCCGCCAAAATCGATGCGGAGGATGAAACGATGGCGTTTCAGCAGGCACAGATCGATCTGGAAACCAATGTTTCCAATGACAAAGGATTACTGATGCAGGCACAGCAGCAAGCGCAGCTTTTGCTTGAAGAGTATATTGACAACTTCGGCGAAGCTGTAGGACAGGAGTATACGGTAGAGTGGGAGTATCTGAGCGCGTCGGAAGACACGGAAAGTCAGCCTCAGGAGGACCCGGCTTCTCAGGAAGCGCCGTAATTTGGACGGATCGTCCATGGCTCCAAATATTACATAGCGCCATCACGGCAAAAACAGGCCTAACATCTTGTACCATACGGCGGCTGCGGCGAAAATCGCGGCATACCCGAGCACACCGAGAAACGAAATCCCATTTTCCTTAAAAAGCTCTTTTTCGGTGCGGTATTTTTTGGGATCGCCGGGGTCCAGATAAAGGATGATCTCATCGGGAAGAGGACTTCCTGTATAGCGCTTGGTTTCCAATTTTTGTCCATCCGGAGCAAAATAGGCGTAGCGGGCGGTTTGAAAAGGTTTTTTCAGTTTTTGGCGGGAAGCGTCGTTGTCTCCGGCGTAACGCTTTCGCGTCTGGATATAAGCGGTCACCTTTCGGCCTTCCTTTTCGGCGTTTTGAATGTACCGCTTTGCGGTTTCATCCCGGCTTTTGTGAAGACGCCGAAAGAAAAGCAGCATCCCCAAAAACAGCATCGCGGCAAAGCAAAGGGTGAGCAGAGGTCGAAGAAACTCCATAAAATGCTCCCTTCCACTGAAATTGGTTAAAGACAAATCGGGAAAAATCTGGTATGATAGAGAAAAGCCCTTTGCGTTTGCGTCAACGGAAGGGACTTTGTGACATGATCACGGAAAACGAGAGAGAAAACGGATATACTGTAGATACAATCAAAAAGGAGGTAACAAAAATGTCTGTACTTGTTATTGATAAAGAAAATTTTGAAAAAGAGGTTATGCAAAGCGATAAGCCGGTGCTTTTGGACTTTTGGGCAGATTGGTGCGGTCCCTGCCGGATGGTTTCTCCCATCGTCGATGAGATCGCAAACGATCACCCCGAGATCAAGGTGGGTAAAGTCAACGTGGATGAACAGTCGGAGTTAGCCGCCACCTTCCGGGTGATGAGCATTCCTGCTTTGTTTGTGGTCAAAAACGGCAAGGTCGTCAACCAGTCGGTGGGCGCCCGTCCCAAACAGCAGATTTTGGATCTTTTGAAATAAAAGCCTTTCCTTTCCCTCTCGTTTATGCTATCATCCAATCAGCACAGGACGGGAGGGAATTGTATGCAGTACATCAAACTGAGCCGGTATCTGAGTCTGGTGCTCCGGCATCACCCGGAAGCGGCGGGGATTACGCTGGACGAGCATGGCTGGGCAAAAGTAGACGAACTCCTCGCGGGGGTCTCTAAAAAAAAGCCCATAACCTTTGAGATCTTAAAACAGATCGTCGCCGAAGACGATAAGCAGCGCTATTCCTTTAACGAGGATCAAACCCTGATCCGCGCAAATCAGGGTCACTCTGTCCCGGTGGATGTGGAGCTTTTGAAAGCGGCGCCTTCGAAACGCCTTTACCATGGCACCGGAGAAAAATATACCGCGTCCATTGACCTTCAGGGGCTTTTGCCCAAGGGGCGCCTTTATGTCCACCTTTCCTCCGATGTGCCTACTGCCTGGAAGGTGGGAAAACGCCACGGCAGCCCGGTGATCTATCTTGTGGACAGCGAAAGGATGGCAAACGACGGGCACCCCTTTTACCTTTCGGTCAACGGGGTGTGGCTGGTTTCCGCGGTGCCGGCAAAATACCTGCAAAAGCTGACCCCAAAGGAAGTGGAGGCTCTTTTAAAGGAACAGCAGCCCAAACTATAACAAAACGGCTCCCAAAAGGGGCCGTTTTTCGTTACCGGCGCAGACTGATGTCCAAAAGCTTTTTTTCATCCGCAATTTCAATGGCACCCCGGCTTAAACGCACGGCGCCCTCTGATTGGAAATACCGAAGCATACGGGTCACGACCTCCCGCGCGGTCCCAAGATGGGAAGCGATCTTTTCATGAGTCAGCGAGAGAGTAAAAGCGCCTTCGATAGCCGATTCTTCAAGCAAAAAGGATGCCAGCCGCTGGTCGAAGCTTTGAAACAAAATTTGCTCCATCAGCCACATCACTTCGGTAAACCGGGCGCCCATCAGCTCGTTGGTGTAATTGGCGACGGCGGCATACCGGGCGGATAGATCCTGGTAGACGTCCAGGGGAATGAGCCACGCTTCGGTATCCTTTTCGGCGGTGATAAAAAGGTCAAACTGGATATTTTTCATAATACAGGATGCGGAAAACAGACAGACATCCCGTTCAAACAGGCGGTAAACGGTGATCTCCTTGCCCTCAGGCGAAGAGATAAAGGCACGAAGCTGTCCCGAGCGGATCAGAAGAAGACCGAGACAGTCTTCGCCGCTGCGGTGAAGCATGGTTCCTTTTTTGATTTGGCGCAGCGCTGTCCGGCTTGCGAGCATAGACTGATCTTTCGGGCTTAACACATAAAAAACGGGAAAATATTCGGAAAAACACATATCGGACCCTCCCGATTCAACATACCATGGTTTCCGGTTTCTGTCAACGGAGTTATTGACATATGCCGGAAACCATGCTATACTCGATCCCAGTAAGGGGGAAACGAAAATGGCAAGGCCGCAAAAATGCAGAAGGGTATGCCGGCTTCCCAAGGCGTCGGAGTTTCGTCCCGCGGGCAGAGGACTGCGGCAGGAAGCCGTCGTTTTGGCGGTGGACGAATACGAGGCGGTGCGTCTGATCGACAAGGAAGGCCTTTCCCAGGAGCAATGCAGTCAGTACATGAACGTATCCCGCACCACAGTTCAGGAAATTTATACCGCAGCGAGAAAAAAGATCGCCACCGCTTTGGTGGACGGGGTATCCCTTCGCATCGAGGGGGGCGCTTACCGGCTTTGCGGAGGGGAAACGGATTTTTGCGGCTGTTGGAAAAAGCATTCCGGCTGTCACCATCATCAAAAGGAGTAAAAGGGTATGAAAATCGCGGTAACCTATGAAAACGGAAATATCTTCGGTCATTTTGGTCACACCTCCCAGTTTAAGGTGTACGATGTTGCAGATCAGAAGGTGGAAAAAAGCGAAGTGATCGGCGTTAATGGACAGGGTCACGGCGCGCTGGCCGGTTTTTTGAAACAAAACGGCGTGGACGTGCTCATCTGCGGCGGAATCGGCGGCGGCGCCCAAA
>CALWZB010000049.1 GCA_944385915.1 uncultured Clostridia bacterium
GGGGGAGACGGTGGATGACGTGGTGGTCTCTTTGTACCGGGAGTTTCAGATATGAAGCAGTACCTTTCTTTTTTTCGGATACAGTTTATTGCGGGACTTCAATACCGCGCGGCGGCATGGGCCGGTGTTGCCACCCAATTCGCATGGGGCGGTATGACCCTTCTGATGTTTTGGGCGTTTTATCAAAACGGGGAAAACCAGTTTCCCATGACGTTTTTTGAGCTTTCCAGTTACATTTGGCTTCAGCAGGCTCTTCTCGCCATGTTTATGTCATGGTATTTTGACGAGGAGATTTTCGAGTCCATTACCAAAGGAAACATCGCGTACATGCTTTGCCGGCCGTGTGATCTGTACCGGATGTGGTTTGTCAAGAATATGGCGGTGCGGCTTTCCAGGGTGGTTCTTCGCTGCCTTCCCATTTTGCTGGTGGCGGCGTTTTTGCCGGCTCCTTTTTCTATGGGTCCTCCCTCCGGGTGGCTTTCAGGGATTTTGTTTTTGGTTTCCCTGATACTGGGCTTTCTGGTGCTGGTTTCCTTTTCGATGCTGATTTACATTTCGGCCTTTTATACCCTTTCCGCCGGGGGGATCCGGATCATCGCTACATCGGTCACCGAATTTTTAACAGGCGGGATCATCCCTATCCCTTTTTTCCCGGATACGTTACAGCCTTTGTTTTATGCGCTTCCCTTCGCGTCCATGCAAAATACGCCCTTTTTGATCTATACGGGGCATCTTTCCGGCGCGGACGCCTTGGAAAAGATGGCGCTCCAGCTTGTCTGGCTGCTGTTTTTGATGGGATTGGGGAGGCTTTGGATGAAACGGGCACTTCAAAAAGTTGTGGTTCAGGGGGGATAGTGTGAAACTGTATTTCAAATACATTGGTATGCTGCTTCGGTGCCAGATGCAGTATAAAGCGTCCTTTCTTATGACGGTTATGGGACAGTTTTTGACTTCCTTTACGGCGTTTTTGGGTGTCTATTTTATGTTTTCCCGTTTTTATACAGTAGACGGCTTCTCCTTTTACGAAGTGACCATCTGTTTTTCCATCGTGCTGACCGCGTTTTCTCTTACCGAATGCTTTGTACGGGGTTTTGACACCTTTCCCCGATTGATCCAAAGCGGGGATCTGGACCGGATCCTGGTTCGGCCGCGAAATGAAATTTTCCAGGTGCTGACCTCCAATGTGGAATTTTCCCGTTTCGGAAGGCTCTTTCAAGCGGTGCTTTTGTTTTTTTACGCCGCTTTCTCGGGAGAGATCCTGTGGACAGGGGATAAGATCCTGACGGTTATTTTGATGCTGCTCGGGGGAGTTACGGTATTTACCGCTTTGTTTATCCTTTACGCCGGATTCAGCTTTTTTACCATTGAGGGCTTGGAGTTTATGAATATTTTTACTGACGGCGCCCGGGAGTTTGGAACCTACCCGCTTTCCATTTACGGTGATGGTGTGCTTAAGTTTTGCACCTACATCATCCCCATCGCCTTGTTCCAATATTATCCCTTTTTATACCTGATCGGACGGTCGGACTGTGTGGCATGGATGTTTTTCCCTTTACTTGGCTTTTTGTTTTTGATCCCATGCTATGCGTTTTTTCGGTTTGGACTTCGCCGGTACCGGTCTACCGGCTCCTAAAGAGGGAGCTGTGCTTGGTAAGAAAAAAGATAACAAAAAAAACTCCCGCGTAAAGCGGGAGTTTTTTTGTTATCGCATCGCGCGAAGAGCATTGACGACTGTGATCAAAGTGACCCCTACATCCGCGAATACTGCGGCATAGATGGGGGCATAACCCAAAGCGCCGAGAATCAAAACCAGAGCTTTCACCCCAAAGATAAAGAGAAGATTTTCCCAAACCAGTTTCCGGCATTTTCTCGACAGCCGGATCGCGCGGGGGAGGGCGAGAAGGTCGTTGTTCAGCAAGATCACGTCGGCAGTCTGGGCGGCAAGGTCGCTTCCTTCGCCCATAGCGGCTCCCACCGATGCTTTCGCCAGCACTGGTCCGTCGTTGATCCCGTCTCCTACAAAACAGGTGACCGCACCGCTTTCCTGGGCTTTGGAAAGGATATCCGCCTTATCTGCCGGAAGGAGCGCGCCGATTCCTTCATCCAGCGAAAGCTCTTTTGCAAACGCTTCTACCGTCTCTTTCCGGTCGCCGCTGAGCAGTACCGTTTTTCGGATCCCCAACTGTTTTAACTTGGAAAGCATTTCTTTGGCTTCCCTGCGGCTTTGATCCCCGAGACGCAAGGCGCCGATAACGGTTTTTTCTTTTACAAGATACAGATTTGCGGCGGGGAGGGCATCGGTAGAGATCCCTTCTTCCTTTAAAAAGGTTTCGGATCCGCAAAGATAGGAGATGCCATCTATTTTTGCAGACAAACCTTTTCCGGGGAATTCGATGACCTTTTCCGCCGGGGTAAAGGATGCTGCCGCAGCGCATACCGCTTTGGCAATGGGGTGGTTGGAGGCGCTTTCGCATGCGGCCGCCAGGGAAAGGATGGTATCCTCTTTGATGTCTGAAAGGGTAAGTACCTGGGACACGGTGAGCTTTCCGTCGGTCAGGGTGCCGGTTTTATCGAAAAAGACGGTGTCCACCTTCGCTAACTGTTCGATGGGGTCCGACCCCTTCAGCAAAGCGCCGATCCGGGAAGCGGAGCCCAGGGCGCTGTAAAAAGTCAAAGGAATGGAGATCACTAAGGCACAGGGGCAGGACGCCACCAAAAAGATCAGGCTTCGTTTGATCCAGGTAAGAAAGGATCCAAAGCCGAGAAGGGGAGGCGATACCGCTAACAATACGGCGGCGATCACTACCACCGGGGTATAGATCCGGGAAAACCGGGTAATAAACCGCTCGGTTTTTCCTTTTTCTTCGGCGCTTTCCCGAACCATTTTCGCGATCATAGGCGCCGAGGAATTTTCGTAATCTTTCGTCACCTTTGCTATCAGGCGATCGCCTAAGTTGATGGTGCCGGAAGCCAGCGGGTCACCGGCTTTGACCGGGCGAGGAAGGCTTTCTCCGGTCAGGGCAGAGGCATCGATCTCGCTTTCCCCTTCGGTGACCATGCAATCCAGGGGGATCCGGTCGCCTTTACGGATCAAAATATGGTCGCCCACCATGACCATTTTCGCATTGGTTTCGAAAGTACCCTGATCATTGATCACCATAGCGGTTGCCGGTACCAGATCGATCAAAGCGTCGATCCGCCGGCGGCTTTTGGCGACGGCGCTTCCCTCTAAAATCTCTCCGACGGAAAACAGCAAGGTCACCATCGCGCCTTCAAAGGCTTCTCCCAGCGCAAAGGCGGCAATAACGGCAATGGTCATCAGTGTATTTTCGGTAAAGGAAAGGCGAAAAAGCCCTTTCAGCCCCTCGAAAATCAATTCCCATCCCGAAAGAAGCACCGCCCCGGCGCAAAAAAGCGTTTTGATCAGCAGAGAATCCCAAAACAGGGAAAGGATCAACAAAAGCACCGCTCCGCCGAGAAGAAGTCCATCCTTAAGGCCGAAGGGCTTCTCGTCATGGCTGTGACCGCAGCTGCATCCATCGTGGGTACAAGAACAGGCATCGTGGTGGTGATGGTGGTCATGGCTGTGATGGTGTTCGTGATGGTGATGCTCGTGATGGTGGTTATGGTCAAGGGAATGGGTATGATCGTGGGTAAGCGCATGGTTTTCACCGTCAGGCAGCGCGATAGGGGAGTGTTCGTTCATCGTAATTCCTCCTGTTCTGTTAAATGATCCATAGTCAGCTGGATGATCTTTTCGATATGGCCGTCGTCCACCGAATAAAAGACCTGTTTTCCTTCCTTGCGGTATTTGACGATGCGAGCGTTTCGAAGGACGCGCAGCTGGTGGGAAACCGCCGACTGGGACATTCCCACAACGGCGGAGATATCGCAGACGCAAAGCTCCTGATGCAAAAGAGAGGCTAAAATGGTAAGCCGGCTGCTGTCGGCAAAAGCTTTAAAAAATTCCCCCGTTTCAAACAAAAGGTCTTCGTTAGGCATTCCCTGTTTAGCGGCTTGCACCGCTTCGGTATCAAAATGCGGCTCCAGGCAGCCGGGAAGTTCTTTTTCCAGCATAGGTTCCCTCCTCTGAATATTTGAACGTATGAGCAGCCATTCATTTGTTATCTTTATTATATTCCTTTGCCGAAAAAAAGTCAACAGTTTTTTGCAAAATATTTCAGCAGATCGGCGGTAAGGAAAGATTGACAAATTGTTACCAATAGGTTAAAATTATTTCATATAAGGATTAGGAGCCGAAGCGATTGTCTTCGGCTTTTCTTGGAGGAGGGTCATTATGACTTATGATGTGGCGATCATCGGCGGCGGTGTTGTCGGCGGGATGCTGGCAAGGGAATTGAGCCGTTACCGGATCACACTTTGTATTTTGGAAAAAGAAGAAGATGTAGCCATGGGGACCAGCAAGGCTAACAGCGCCATTGTGCATGCGGGTTTTGACGCGGTTCCCGGGACATGGAAAGCGAAGCTCAACGTCAGAGGCTGTGAGCTGATGCCCAAGGTCACAAAGGAACTGGGTGTACCCTACCAGAATAACGGGTCGATGGTCCTGGCGTTTACCGACGAGGATTTAAAGCATATTCAAATGCTGTACGAGCGGGGAATACAAAACCATGTCCCCGATATGAAGCTTTTATCTCCCGAGGAGGTTTGGGAATTGGAACCCAACATTTCCCGGGAAATCAAAGGGGCGCTTTTAGCATCCTCCGCTGGGATCGTTTGTCCCTATGAACTGACTATTGGGGCGATTGGCAACGCCATGGACAACGGGGCGGAATTGATCCGCTGTTTTAAGGTCACTTCGATCAAGGAAACCGACGAGGGCTTTACGGTAAACAGCGAGGACGGCCAAACGGTGTCGGCGCGGTATCTTGTCAATGCCGCCGGGATCTACAGTGAGGAAGTCGCCGCGCTTGCGGGGGGCTGCGGTGTGACCATTACTCCCAGAAAAGGGGAATACATGCTCTTGGATAAGACCCAGGGACACACCGTTTCCCACACCATTTTCCAGCCGCCTTCTGCTATGGGAAAAGGCGTTTTGGTAACACCTACCGTAGACGGAAACCTTTTACTTGGGCCGACGGCGGTGGATCAGGAGGACAAAGAGGACACCTCGACGACGGCGGAAGGGTTGGATTCCTTATCCAGAGCGGCGAAACGGTCGGTGCCGGATCTGAACCTGCGGGCGGTCATCACCTCCTTTGCCGGACTTCGGGCGACGCCGGATAACCATGATTTTACCATTGCGCCTTCCGAGAAGAACAGCCATTTTATCAACGCGGTGGGTATCGAATCCCCGGGGCTTTCAGCGGCGCCGGCGATTGCAGAGTATATTCGTGATCTTTTAAAGGAAGCCGGTTTGGTTTTGGAAGAGAAGGAAGACTTCGACCCTGTGCGCCCTCCGTATTCCAAATTCCGGGAGCGGACTGACGAAGAGCGGAAAGCGCTGATCCAAAAGGATCCCCGGTATGGACGGATCGTCTGCCGCTGTGAGACGGTGACCGAAGGGGAGATCATCGAAGCATTGACAAGAAATCCCAAAGCGGTGGATATGGACGGGATCAAACGGCGTACCAGAGCGGGTATGGGACGGTGTCAGGCGGGTTTTTGCACCCCTCTTACCGTAGAGCTTTTAGCTAAGGAGCTTGGCATTCCCGCACAACAGGTTACGAAATTCGGAAAAGGCTCCGAGTTGCTTATGGGAAAGACCAAATAGGGAGGACGAATATGGAAACGCTTGATTTGGTAATTGTAGGCGGCGGTCCCGCCGGAATGGCGGCGGCTTTGGGCGCCTACGAGGAAGGCATTCGGAAAATGCTGATCTTAGACCGGGAGCCTCAGCTTGGCGGTATTTTGGAGCAGTGTATCCATAACGGATTCGGACTCCATCGTTTCGGCGAGGAATTGACCGGCCCGGAGTATGCGGACCGGTACATCCAAAAGGTAACGGAGCTTCAAATCCCCTACCGGCTGCAAACGATGGTATTGAACATTCGCATGGCGGAGGACGGAGATAAGCTGATTACCGCTGTCAACGAAGAAGACGGGCTGTTTACCGTAAAGGCGAAGGCGGTGGTTTTGGCGATGGGCTGTCGGGAGCGAAACCGGGGCGCTTTAAATACGCCGGGAACCCGACCCGCGGGCATTTATACGGCGGGCGCGGCTCAAAAATTTGTCAACATTAAAGGCTATATGCCCGGAAAAAAAGTTGTCATTTTGGGATCCGGCGATATTGGGCTCATTATGGCGCGGCGGATGACATTAGAGGGCGCCAAAGTGGAGGCGGTTTGCGAGATCCAGCCGTATTCCGGAGGACTGACCCGGAATATCGTTCAATGTCTCGAGGATTTTGGCATCCCTTTGCTTTTGAGCCACACCATCACACAAATCCATGGCAAGAAGCGGGTGACAGGTGTCACCATTGCTCAGGTGGACGAGAGAAAAAATCCCATCCCTGGTACCGAGCGGGATATTGAATGCGATACCGTGCTTCTTTCGGTGGGCTTGATCCCGGAAAATGAGCTGTCTTTGGCGGCAGGCGTCCAGTTGGACGGTGTGACCGGCGGCGCGTTGGTGGATGAGACCCGCCAAACCAGCCTTCCCGGTGTGTTTGCCTGTGGAAATGTGCTTCATGTCCACGATTTGGTGGACTACGTTTCCGAGGAATCGGATCTTGCGGGAAGAAACGCGGCAAAGTATATCCAGCAAAAGGCGGGGGAAGCTTCCTTAAAGCGGAAGATCACCGCATCCGGCGGAGTCCGCTATGTGATCCCTCAGACTATCCATCTTCCCGTTGTCGAGGGCCAGCGGTTTTATTTCAGGGTAGGGGATATTTACAATAATGTAAGGATCACGGTCAAGTCCGGAGATGAGATCCTTTATCAGAAGAAAAAAGCGAAAGTTGTCCCCGGAGAGATGGAGTCGGTGGCGATCAAAGGGGATGTGCTGAATCGCGCGGGAGCTGATTTGGAAGTCACCTTGGTTCAGGAGGGAAAGTAAAGTGGAAACGAAAAATCTGACTTGTATCGTCTGTCCGGTGGGATGCAGCCTTACGGTGACATTAGAGGGAAACCAGGTGGTTTCGGTCACGGGAAACACCTGCAAGCGGGGAGAAGCTTACGGGATCGCTGAATGCACCGCGCCGACCCGGGTACTGACTTCTACTGTGCGGGTAGAGGGCGGCGCCGCCCCCTTTGTTTCGGTAAAAAGCAAGGAAGCCATTCCCAAAGGACTGTTATTTGAAGCCATGAAAGCTGTAAATGAAATTACTTTACAGGCTCCATGTGCCATTGGTGACGTTGTGATCGAGGATCTTTGCGGAAGCGGGATCCCTTTAGTCACCACGAAAGGAGTCAAAAAAGGATAGATGAAACCGATTTCTGAATTGACTCCCGAGACGGCAAAAAAAATCCAATATGTTTTTCACGATATCGACGACACCATCACCAACGACGGGAAATTGACCGCGGACGCTTACCGGGCGCTCTGGATGCTTTTTGAAGAGGGGATCCAGGTGGTGCCGGTGACCGGCCGTCCTGCCGGCTGGTGCGATATGATCGTCAGAGAATGGCCGGTGGAAGCGGTGATCGGGGAAAACGGCGCTTTCGTCTATTATATGGAAGACGGGAAGCGAAAGGAATTCTATCATCCTTCGGTACCGTTGGAATCGGTTTCCGAAAAATTAAACGCGATCCGGGAGGCGTGCTTAAAAGAAGTCCCCGGATGCCGCGTTTCCAAGGATCAGCCTTACCGGGTCTGTGATCTGGCAATCGATTTTAATGAAGACGAACCCAAGCTGGGGCTGGATGCGGCGCAAAAAATCAAGGAAGTGTGCGAGCGTTTCGGCGCTGTGGCAAAAATCAGTTCCATTCATGTCAATACCTGGTTTGGAGACTATTCCAAGGTGGACATGGCAAAACTATTTCTAACTCAGATCAAAAAGGAAACGGATTTTTCCGAAAAAGTCATTTTTTTCGGCGATTCTCCCAATGATGAACCCATGTTTTCCTTTTTTCCTTTGAGCTGCGGCGTCAGCAATATCCGTCCCTTTCTTTCTCACTTTATTTATTTACCACTGTACTTGACTAAAGGACAAGGGGGATATGGATTCGATGAAGCAGTTCGTTGGATCCTACAAAAAAGAAGGAGTTAATTTTGGTTAACTTTGATGTTCTTTTTTCTAAATTTTTGTTATTTTGTCTAAAATAAGAAAAATATAAGAGCAGGAAAAAAATATTCCTTGAATTTTTCTAAAGAATCGTATATAATCTTTAGTATCTTTAATGTTGCTTTTGTCTTTCAGGCACTGACGGCTTTAAAGGTTAAAAAGAAGGAGGATTTTTACATGAGCATGAAAAACAAAATCGTTTCGCTGCTTTTAGCTGCGTCGATGCTTGTTGGTCTTGCTGCATGCGGAAACGATAACGGTTCCAGCAGCACTTCGGACAGCAGCACTTCCAGCGGAAGCACCACGACGGTTGCCAACCAGATCATAATCGGCAACACGACCGATCCCACGGGAGACATCAAGGCTTATTGGACCAACGGCGGTTTGGACG
>CALWZB010000050.1 GCA_944385915.1 uncultured Clostridia bacterium
TAGAAATAGTAAAGACCGCGGATTGAATGCGGTTTACCCTTTGGGACGTCACAATGCCTTCGACAATCAAATCCGATTCCGCCGCCATTTCTTCGATGGATTCATATTGCATTTCCCAACTGGCGTAGCTGTACTGTTTGGGCGCTTCCTCCTGATAGAAAGGGGCGCCTGGGATGAAAAAGAGTGCTGCGGCAATTAGTCCCATCAAAATGATCCCTGCGAAGCCCCAGATAAGCCACTTTTTCCTTGTCGTAAAAATTCATCCTTTCCACTTGACTTTTGCTTAACGATACAGTGTATATCTGCCGGGTTGAACGCACATAGAGGTTTACGGAACCTTCCGTGTCGGTTTTTCTCCTTCAAAAGCGCTCAGTCGTCCAAAACCGCTTCCGCCGCCCCGCCGATAAAGCCGGGTCTTAACGCCTTGGGCTGTTCGGGACGGGTCGTCATCTCGTAGTACTTGCCCGTTTCCGAAGCCGTCTTGACGCCATGGATGATCTCGATGGTATGTAACGCCATCTCCGCCGAGCAGCGCTGAGGACGATTGTTGGTAATGGCCCAGGCCATATCGGCAACACCGATACCCCGGCGGCTCTTTTGCCAGTTGAGACGGAACGCGTCCAGCTTGCTCAGATCCACGCCGCGCTCTACTTCTTCGCCGCTGTAGCCGTGGGTCAAGGGCATAGTGACGTACTCTTTTCCGCCGTTGCGAATGAGTTTTACCGGGCCCGCATAGTAGTTAGGGTCGGGGCAGATCAGGACACCGTCGGTGCCGTACACTGTCATACCGGGGATCTCCGGCGTCACAAAACCGGAATCACATGCGGTAAGGGTTCCCAATACGCCGCAGTGGAACTCCAGCGCCGCCTGGATAAAGTTGGGGGAGTCGAGCTTCAAGACTTCCTTATACTGAGGATTTTTGGGATGAGAGAAAATCTTTTCCCGGTTTTGGGAGAAACCGCTGACCCGTTTGACCGCGCCAAACAGATTCTGCATCGCCTGGATATAGTAGCCGCCCATGTCGAAGGGGATGGTTCCGCCCTCGCCCACGATAAAGGGCATAGGATCCATAGCCACCGGGAACGCCGGCTGATAACCGCGGATAATGGTGGCGTTCACCGCCAAAGGTGTTCCCACATACCCATCGTCAATAAGTTTCCGGCAGGTCTGGTAACCGGCGCCTAAAAATGTATCCGGCGCGCAGCCGAACCGAAGGTTTTTGGATTTCGCCAGATCGTAAAGCTCCTTCGCTTCCTCGAAGGTCACCGCCATCATTTTTTCGCTCTGCACATGTTTTCCCGCTTCCAAAGCCGCTTTGGTTACAGCGTAGTGGCTCTTGGGGTAGGTGGTATTCACGACGATCTGGATATCGGGATCCGCGAAAATCTCTTCACTGGTCATCTGCTTAATGCCGAATTCTTCCGCGCGGGACTTGCTGCGTTCTTCGATAATGTCCGAACAGCCGATGACGTTGAGAATGTCGAAACGATGAACCATATTGTCCAAATAGGTGTAGCTGATAGCGCCGGAACCGATGAGGCCAACGCCGATGGGTTTAATTGACATAAAGATCATCCTCCAATAATTACGTTTCAAAATAATCGCTTCTACTGTTTGATCAAGACAAATATAGTCTGATACAAACAGGTCCCATTGTCAATAGCTAACGGCCAAGTTTAGTATTTATGTAAAAAAACGAAGCTTTCAATATATTCAAAACTACAGAGTTTATTTTCTGCTTCAAAAAAAGTTGACTAAAAAATGAAAGTATTGTAGAATGAAAATATGTAAGTTATCAATATTTTTTAAAGGTAAGGAAAAGAAATTGTGGACAAAACTTTTTTATACCGATTATCGAGTGCCTTCCGCGCCCAATGAAAGGCCAAATTTTTCCTTTTCCATAGAACAAATCACGGGCTGTGAGCCTCCTGCCATCTGCAAGGAAGTCACCGTCTTGATTCTCCTATCCGGAGCGCTTCGGATCTATGCCAATCATCGCTGCTACGAATTGGAGGAAGACGGCATTTTTATGCTGAACCCGCGCCAGGCTTATGCTGTTCAGACTCTGACTGGGGAAGCGCTTGTTTTGGTGATCCAAGGCGATCGGGACAATCAATTCGGTGGACAGATCGACTACTATTTTGGCAATGCCTTTTTTATGATCTTCCTTTTTCAGAAGAGGAGAAGCTGTACCGTTTCGCCGTTATGCGATACTATGCGGCGTCGATTTACGACAGAGTGCTTTACGCAGAAGAACGCGCCGATCTTTTTGACGCCTATGGTGTCGCAATCTGTCTTCAGGCTTATCTTATCAAGTATTTTGCCAAGATCCATAAAATGCCCCGCATCGATCCTACCATTATTTCTCCCTATATCCAGGAAACCATTTCCTATACGTCCAAAAACTTTCTGCTTCCTCTTTCTCTGGATGAGGTATCCAAGCGGGTTGGAAAAAATCGATCCTATTTTTCCAATGCTTTTAAAAAACAGACTGGCATAGGCTGGTATGATTACCTGACCTTTCTGCGGCTTCAAAAAGCAGTTTCCATACTGAACGAAACTAGCGATACCCTGGCTGATGTAGCGCTTTCGTCAGGGTTTTGTGACAACAAAGCTTTTTTACCGCCTTTAAACGCTTCTACTCTATCTCCCCTAAGGAATATCGAAATATTAACCATAAAAGTGCGGCTTTTCACCCTGTGTTACATAACGACTATCTATGGAAAACCGCCTTAAATCAAAAAATAATTCAGTACAAGGAAAATCCAAATATTTGGAATAAAAATCCGCCCTTACCGTTGTAAAAAGCGGCAATTTCCTGCGGCAGATTTCATGGGAAATGACAAATAAGTTTGCATTTATTGTGCTTTTCACAAAATATTTATATTATTTGTAAAAAAATAGGCGAAAATTTTTGGAATGACAAAGGATGAGAAATCCGTTTTAATAAGAGAAATCCCAAAAATCTTTCGTTCTATTTTCGGGCTCTTTATTTTTCGACCAGAAGAAAGGAGGGGACAGCGGGCCGGAGGACCGACCTTTGACAAGATATTATACAGCAAAGGAGCAAGTAGAATGAAAAAGTTTTTGGCTTTACTGTTAACTATGGCTATGGCTTTGTCGTTAGCTGTGTCTTGCGGAAACAATGATCCTTCCTCTTCCGACAGCACTGCATCCGGCAGCGGATCCTCCTCGGAAGAAACCATCACCCCGTTGACTGAGATCACCCTTCCCATTGTGGAAGATCCGATCACTGTTACCGACTGGATCGTCTGGTCCAGCGATTACAACACCATCGACGAGGTGGAAGCCTACCAGGAACTGGAACGCCTTACCAACATCCATGTGGAATATACCACGATCTTAGGTTCTGCGGCTACTGAGAAATTCGGCTTGCTGCTGGCCTCGGGTGATTATCCGGATATCGTTGACGTCGGCGCCGGAAGCGGGTTAGTACAGTATCCCGGCGGCGACGACGCGGGTATCGACGACGGGATCTGGCGGGATCTTACCGATCTGGTTCCCATCTATATGCCCAATTACCGGGAACTCATCAATCAAAACGACAACGCCCGACGGGAAAGCATTACCGATCAGGGACGGTACGCGGGTATTTACATGCTGCGCTGCAAATACGGTTCCATCGAAGACAAAGAGATCGAAATTGTCGCCGAGCCTTCCTGGCTGGGAATGGTTGTCCGGAAAGACTGGCTGGATGAGCTGGGCTTGGAAATCCCTGTGACAGTAGATGATCTGTACAATGTCCTGGTCGCCTTTAAAGAAGCCGGTTACGGCAGGCTCGGTATGGCGGGCAACGGTATGATACATGCAAACGTACCTTACGTTTTGGGGGCATGGGGCGTTACCAATGAATTTTACATTGAAGAAGATAAGGCTACTGTAGGCTACGGCCCGGTTACCGATGAATACCGGGAATACTGCTCTATGATGAACAAGTGGTATGAGGAAGGTCTGATTTATCAGGACTTTATGAGCAACGATATTGGCACCAACGGGAACACCCTCTGGGCTAACGGCACTCTCGGCGTTTATGCCGCCGGCTGGGTAGGGATTAACGACTACCTGTATCTGAATGGGTTTACCGATGATCCGGATTTCTGGCTGGAGCCTATGTTAAACCCGGTTATGAACGAAGGAGAGATCCCCAAGGTCACCTATCAGTCTGACACCGCGTTAGCCCCCATGTATATTACCACTTCCTGCCCCGAGGAATACGTTCCTTATCTCCTCCAGTGGGCGGATTACGGTTACACCTGGGAAGGTATGCTGTTAGGCAGCCACGGTGTGGAAGGCGTTACCTACGAAGTAGATCCCAACAGCGAATACTACTATGTATACACCGACCGCGTTATGAAACGGGAGATCGGCGGCGCCATTTTGGATCCCTTTACCGCCAGAAACCTTTGCGTTTTAGCAAACTTCCACTGCTTATATAACTGGGAAGCACAGCAAAATCTTTATCGGCAAGCCGGCCAAGGCAAACAGATCAACGGTTACGATGTTTGGGGTCAGGAAACCCAAGATATTATGGTTCCCCTGCGGGTTTCCTTCACTTCTGAAGAAGGCAATGAATTTAACAACATTTATGTTGACTGCAAGTCTTATGTAGAGGAAAATACTGTACAATTCATTGTTGGTACGTTGGATATCAACGATGACGCAGTTTGGGAAAAATTTGTCTCTGATTTGGAGAACATGAATTACCAACGCTGCTTAGAGTTGAAACAAACAGCCTATACCCGGTATATGAACAAGTAAAACGGTCTGCAGCGGTGCCGCCAGTCCTGGCGGCACCGCTTTTTCGTAATATTTGCTGTTTGATCAAGACACGGCGAAATTTTATGAAAAGACCGCAACCGCAAAAAGGAGAGTCATTATGAAAAAATTATTGGCTTTGTTACTGTCTGCGGCTATGATGCTGACTCTGGCCGTGTCCTGCGGTGATGACGCCCCGTCATCGTCCAACAGCAATACATCCGGTTCTTCTTCCGAAGAAGAAACCATCACTCCATTAACGGAAATCACCCTTCCCATTGTGGAAGACCCCATCACCTGTACCAACTGGATGGTTTGGTCCAACGACTATCGGACCATCGAAGAGATCGACGCCTATAATAAGCTGGCGGAAGTCACCAACGTGTATATGGATTACACCACCGTTCCCGGTACGGCAGCCACCGAAAAATTTGGTCTGCTTTTGGCATCCGGCGACTACCCGTATATTCTGGACGCCAATATGGGAAGCCAGTACATCGCTTATCCCGGCGGCGATGACGCGGGTATTTCCGACGGAATCTGGCGGGATTTAACCGACTTGATTCCCATTTACTGCCCTAACTATATGCAATACGTCAACGTTACCGACGATGTCCGGAGACAGATCACTACCGACGAAGGCCGTTATGCTGCCATGTATATGTTGCGCTGCCGGTACGACTCCATTGAAGACCAGACGGTAGTCATTGAGCCGGAGCCTGCCTGGATGGGCTTAGCGATCCGTCAAGACTGGTTGGACGCGCTGAATTTGGAAGTCCCTGTAACCGTAGACGATCTGTATAACGTTCTAACCGCTTTTAAAAACGCCGGTTACGGTACATTAGGTATGGCGGGCAACGGTATTGTTGGCAATACGACCCCTTACCTCATCAGCGCCTGGGGAATCACCAACGAGTTCTATGTAGAAGAAGACGGTACGACTGTGGGCTATGGTCCCGTCACCGACGCGTATCGGGATTACTGCTCTACCATGAATAAATGGTACGAGGAAGGCCTTATTTACCAGGATTTTATGAGCAACACCATCGTCAATGATTCCACCACCCTTTGGGCAAACGGCACCATTGGCGTATATACCGCCGCTTGGGTGAGCATTCACGGGAATTTCTATGAAACCGGTCGAACCGATAATGAAGACTTCTGGCTCACGCCCATGGTCAATATCGTAATGAATGAGGGCGACACCGCGAAAGTAACTTATCAGTCGGATACGGCTATTGCCCCCATGTACATCACCACCACCTGCCCCGACGAGTATGTTCCCTATGTGCTTCAGTGGGCGGATTACCGCTACACCTGGGATGGTATGCTGTTAGGCGATCTCGGCGTGGAAGGGGTTTCCTATGAAGTCGATCCCAGCAGCGAGTACTATTACGTCTTTACCGACGCGGTTATGAACCATAACGAGGGCGGCGCTATCATCTCCCCCATTACCGCTCGCCGTCTTTACAATTTGGATAACTTCCACGGTTTATACAACTGGGAAATTATGTGGAACATGTACCGCCAGGCTGGTCAGGGCCATTATCTGGAAGGCTATGAGACCTGGGCGCAAGAGACGGACGACATTATGATCCCGCTTCGTGTTTCCTTTACCACTGACGAAGGATTAGAGTACAACAATCTCTATGTAGACTGCAAGTCTTATGTAGAGGAAAATACGGTGCAGTTCATTGCCGGTACGTTGGATATCGACGACGATGCCGTTTGGGAAAACTTTATCTCCGGCTTGGAGAGCATGAATTACCAGCGCTGCTTGGAATTGAAGCAGACGGCATACACCCGTTATATGAGCAAATAAGTTTTTGGCCTCTTTATTGCAAAAGCAAGGGCGTCCGCGAAAGCGGGCGTCTTTGCTTTGTAAACCGATTGTGGTATACTGTACCCAGCACCAAAATGGGAGGTCTCTTATGAACTTAGAAATACAACGCCGCCTTTTTGCCCTTCAAGACTTGTCCTTTAAAGAATTCCAAAGCAAGCTGATCCCCACCGTGGATCCGAAAACCATTATCGGTGTTCGAATTCCTTCCCTTCGAGCGCTGGCAAAGGAATTCAAAAGAAGTCCGGAAAAGGATTTATTCCTTTCTCAGCTTCCCCACGCCTATCTCGAGGAAAACCATCTCCACGCCTTTTTCCTCGAAACAATTCGAGATTACGATACCTGTATCCAAAGCGTCAACGCTTTTCTTCCCTTTATCGATAACTGGGCTACCTGTGATTCCCTGAATCCCAGGGTATTTGCTTCCCATCTGCCTGCGCTTTTAAAGGAAATCCAAATTTGGATTTCCTCCGAAAAAACGTATACCTGCCGGTTTGGGATCGGAATGCTTTTGCGGTATTATTTGGACGAAGCGTTTTCTCCGGATTATTTGACGTGGGTCGCTGACATTCGTTCCTCAGAATACTATGTGAATATGATGATCGCCTGGTTCTTTGCCACCGCCCTTGCGAAGCAATTTTCAAACACCCTTCCCTTTTTTGAGGAGAATCGGTTAGACGTCTGGACCCATAACAAGGCCATCCAAAAAGCGATAGAAAGCCGCCGAATTTCTCCGGAGCAAAAAACGTTTCTTCGAAGTTTAAAAAGAAAACCCTGACTTTCGTCAGGGTTTTTCTCTGTTAGTCTCTGGTCTGGGCTAAAAGCCAATCCAAAATGCCTTCTTCGTTATTCATAACCAAAATCCAGGAAGCATGGTTGGCGCCGAATTTCGCCGCTAAAGGCAGATCCGGATCGGTAGCGATCCCGTATTTTTCCAAATCCTCAGGAGAATATAACGTAAGACGCGCGTTTTTATTTCCCGCATCCTTTATCTTCATAATCCCGTCCACAATGTATTTGTGACGATAAATGGTATGGTCTACATACGCCGTCGCGATCCAGATCTTCATATCGGTGAGTCCACAAAGGATCCCATAAGTTTCCGGCGTCATAGTCGGACAAATCGGCACCGCCGCCGCAAAGAGGTCGTTGCCCACCGAAAGGGCGCGAAGGGTTCCGCCGCCGCCCATAGACATTCCCGTCACATAGACCCGCTTGGGATTGACTTTTCCGTCGGCGATCATCTCCCGGATAATGTCGCAAACGCTGGCAAGGTACTTCCGGTGCCATCCCGTTTCTCCCTTAAAGTCGCTGGTGCCGAAAGTTTGCCGCTCCATTTTGGGAAGCTTGCTGGGATCGAAACCGCCGGGCATACTGGGCGCCTGCGGCGCCAACACATACACATCCGGATACCGCTCGGCGATTTTCGCGGCGCCGATGGTACCGAGCATTTGCTTTTCATTATCAAAGCCCTGCTCGCCGCCGCCATGTAAAAACAGCACCAAAGGCCGGGCTTCCTTGGCTTTCGGAGTATACAGGCGGTATAAAACGCCGTATTTTTCATGTTTTGTAAAGTCATCTACTACCGCGATCTTCCGGTCGTCCGCCGTTTCCTTCGTGATTTTGTTCCCTTTTACGGTAAGGGTAAAGTCGGCGGCATATAAAAACGGATCCACATCAATATGTAACACTCCATCTTTTACCGAAGCGGCCGTAATTCCTTTCGCCGTAGTTTTCGCCCGAAGATCCAGATAATTTCCCTCTAACGCAAGGTCTTTTTCCTCCACCTCGCCCTGATCCCAAGGAATATCGAATCCCACCACCATATGGCCGAAATTCAATACTTCCGTTAAAATTGTTACTTTGCTCATTGTATTCTCCTTTCGAAACGCTTTTATTGTTTTTATATTTTGTTACCAAATATATTGTAACAACTCTTTTTTTTCTTGTCAAGACGAGGAATTTAAGAAAATTGGTCAAAAAAATTGGCAATAATAATAAAAACCACCGGGAGATTTTTTCTTAGGTTGCGAAATACGGCGGTTTATGATACAATAAAGGATATGACGCAAGGAGGCTTTGCATGGAACAGGTCACTTTTACCAATATGTGTATGATTGAAAACGAAAAGGGAGAAGTGCTCATGCAAAACCGAGTCCTCTCCTGGAAAGGGTTTGCTTTTCCGGGCGGTCATGTAGAAGAGGGAGAAAGCTTTTGCGAAGCGGTTTGCCGGGAAGTGTGGGAGGAAACCGGTTTGACTATCGAATCTCCGAAACTGGTAGGAATCAAAAGCTTTATGGAGGAAGAAAAGAACCGCCGGTATGTAGTACTGCTTTACCATACCAAAACGTTTTCCGGAGCGCTTTTGGACGAATCGCTCCAGATCGAGGGACATCTCTCCTGGGAAAAGAAGGAAGATCTTCGCACCCTTCCTTTATCCAGAGGCTTTTCGGATACCCTTCCCGTTTTTTTCGAGGAGCAGACCTCGGAACTGTTTTATAACGAGAATAACGAGATACTTTATTTTTAATGGAGACTGCTATGAAACGACTCATTGCTGTAATGCTGCTTTTTTGCCTTGTTTTTACCTCCTGCAGCGAGGAAGAACGATGCTTTGACACCTACGAATATGATGGGTATATGTACGCCCAATGGGGTATGACCCCCGAAGAAACGGCAAGCACCTTAGGATTGGACCGAAAATATCTCAGTAAACTTTCCGAACTGGAGGAGGATCTTCCTGAGGGGACAATCGCCTACGACATCAACCGCTACTATTACCTTTACGGCGCGACAGTCACTACAAGGCTTTATTTCGCCGAATGGGTCCCAAACCATGACGGATATGTGGGACTTTACGCCATCCGCTTTGTTTTCCATGAAGGGGACTTTGATCCCTCCTCGAAAACAGTGTGGGACGAAATCGACAGCGAAGCTGCCATAGAAGATCTCTCTTATTACGCATTGTATAATTCCATTGAAGAATACCGGGATTTATCGGCCAACGAAGGGGAAAACCAAAGCCTTTACCTTCGCTACTGCAAGAATACGCCTGACAGCATCAAAGGCGAGGTGGGAGACGCACTGCGGCTTTCCCTTGAAGATGTACCGGAGCCCTTTTACGGAACGGTTCTGGAGGGAGATTTAGCGAGCCAGCCCCTCTCCTCAGTGCGCCTTTACTATAACGGGGAAACACAACAAAGCGTTCTCCTCTACGAAGGATACACCGCCGCTTTTTTAAGCAATTTGGTGGAGTAACGAAAACAGAAAAAGGAACGAAGCAAAAGCCTCGTTCCTTTTTTGTTAGGAAAAGCTTTGTTCCGGCAGCAAATTTTCCGAAATCATGCCCTGGATCACGTCATAGTAAAAAGACAATACCGAATCAAAATCCCCGTAATACAAAGTCTCGCTCTCCATCACCGGCAGAGACCGAACCGTCTCCCAATCACTCATAGAGGTAAAATAGGAAAGATCCCACCGAGTCGCCGGATGGAAAAGATGGAGACAGTAAGCGTTGCGCGTAAGCATACATTCTTCTTTCAGGTAATGCTCTAAAATCTCCCGGTTGGTTTCATCCATAAAGTAGGTTTGGAACAGATCGTAATAGTAATTGTCCGTCTCCGCAAAGGGAAGAAGATACTCGGTGAGTGCCTCCAGATCCGATTGGTATACAAGCTCCCATTCAGGAAAATCCATGCTCAAAGTATCGCTTCCGCCATACTCGTACCCCAATACCATCGCCCCGTACTGGATCGCCCCGTCCCCGTAATGATCCATACAGTCATCCAGCCGCAGCAGATCTCCGGAGCCGAAAAAGTCTTCCAAATGACAAATCAGCCGGCCGTTATCCACCTCAAGCCCCAAATCATACCAGGAAAGCAAAATACCGGAAAAGGGAGCCTTTTCGTAATACGCGTCGTAAACGGCTTTGGCGTCGTCGTAGCCCAGCTCCCATGTCGCCCAAAGGGCATCCGGATAATCGGCGTACCAAAAATCAAACATCGCCTTCATGTTTCGCCCCACCAGGCAGCAGCTGTCGGGATAAAAGGTATAATCTTTGGTCACCAAAAGCCAAAGCTCCCTGCTTTTTTCATTGTTGGCTATGGTTTCGAGCATTTCATAGCCCTCATCCCTCGGCTCTACGTAATGGCGAAGGGTATCCAGATCCAGCGTCAGCGCCGCGTTCACCAGAATTTCCATGTAATAGGATTCTTCGCTGTCGGTAAAATCATAAATATCCTCGGGAAGACGGCCGTTGGCACGAATGGTATTTCCGTCTTCATCTACGAAGCTTCCTCCCTGGCCGCAGCCAAATAAAGGCAGAAGCAAAAGACCTAATATCATTAGATAAAGCCCCGCTTTTTTCATATGATCCCTCCTCTTTTTCAGTGTATACCAAAGAGAAAAAAAGGTCAAGAAAAACCCGAACGTCTCCGTTCGGGTCCTTGTAATGTTACAGGATCTTGCAAACCTCGGCGCTTTCCTTTCTCGGACGGGCCTCCGGCGTTTCGTCCGGATACCCCATGGTCACTAACAAAGGCACCTTCCATTCCTCGGATAATCCCAGCGCTTTGGCTACCGCTTTTTGATCATGACTTCCGATCATACAGGTCCCAAGCCCCAGCTCGGTAGCTTCCAAAACCGCGAAGGACATCGCGATGGAGCCGTCGACCGAGGATACGTCATGCCCGCAGTTCATCAGCCGGTCGCCGATGGCGCAGACCGCCAAAACCACCGGCGCTTCCGCAACAAAGGGGCTGGCGCCGCCCTCACACATGGCCTTTTTCACCTTCCCGTCGGTCACCGCATAAAACATCCATTCCTGGCGGTTTCTCGCCGAGGGAGAAAGCCGTGCAGCTTCCAGTACCGCGTTGATCTTCTCCGGCTCCACCGGAACATCCTTGTACTTGCGAATGGATCTTCTGACTTTGATTGCTTCCGATACGTTCATAGGGATTCCTCCTTTGTTGTTATTATCTTCAGTATACCGTAAAACGGGCAAACTGTAAAGAGAAAACCGGCAAAGCCCGCTTTTTGGGGATAGCGTCTTTCAAGGAAATACAATTATTTTCGATAAATAAAAAGTATTTCACAATTTAGAAAGAAAAAAATCATAAAAGCTTTTACAATTCACCTATTGAGTAAAGGACGCGGTTTGGATATAATGAAAGTAGTGTCAAAATGGAAGGAGAAAAAGCATGTACGAAAACTTTTGGAATGCTGCGGATTTTTTAAAGGATGCCGATCCGGAGATCGCCGACGCCTTGAATCTGGAGCTGCAAAGACAAAAGCGAAACATCGAACTGATTGCCAGCGAAAATATCGTTTCCCCCGCGGTTATGGCGGCGATGGGAACGGTTTTGACTAATAAATACGCCGAAGGCTATCCGGGAAAACGGTACTACGGCGGCTGCCAGTGTGTGGACGTGGCGGAAAATTTAGCGAGAGAGCGGGCGAAAAAGCTGTTTGGCGCCGAGTACGCCAACGTCCAGCCCCATTCCGGCGCCCAGGCGAATATGGCGGTATACTTTGCGTTAGCTAAACCCGGCGACACCATTATGGGTATGGATTTAGACCATGGCGGACATCTTTCCCATGGTTCTCCCGCCAATATGTCCGGCGCTTATTTCCATGTTGTTTCCTACGGCACCGACGACAACGGCTATATCGACTACGACGAGGTCAGAAAGATTGCCTTGGAAAACAAGCCCAAGATCATCGTCGCCGGCGCTTCCGCTTATCCGAGAGCCATTGATTTTAAGAAATTCAGAGAGATCGCCGACGAGTGCGGTGCTTACCTGATGGTGGATATGGCCCATATTGCCGGTTTGGTCGCGGCGGGTGAACATGAATCCCCTGTCCCCTACGCCGATATCGTAACCACCACCACCCATAAGACGTTAAGAGGCCCCAGAGGCGGCTTGATCCTTTGTAAGGAAAAATACGGAAAGATGATCGACAAAGCCATCTTCCCGGGCACCCAGGGCGGCCCTTTGATGCATGTCATCGCGGCGAAAGCTGTTTGCTTCGGCGAGGCGTTAAAGCCCGAATTTAAAGCTTATCAGCACCAGATCGTCTTAAACGCCAGAGCGCTGGCGAAAGCGCTGATGGAAAAGGGCTTCAACCTGGTTTCCGGCGGCACCGATAACCACCTGATGCTGGTGGATCTCCAGCCCTTCGGTCTCACCGGAAAGGTATACGAAAAGCAGCTGGACGAGGTCTGCATCACCGTCAACAAAAACGCCATCCCCAACGATCCCCAAAGCCATTTTGTCACCAGCGGCGTCCGGGTCGGCACCCCCGCCGTCACCACCAGAGGCTTCAAAGAAGCTGAGATGGAAAAGATCGCCGACTTTATGGCGCGGATCGCCAAGGATTTCGAGGGCGAAAAGGAAGCGGTCAAGGAAGAGGTTTCCGCGCTCTGCAAGAAGTTCCCTCTTTACGAATAAATTTCAAGCGTCCGCCGGTTTTCCGGCGGCGTTTTTTATCAGGAGGTTACCATGAATATTCGAAGAGCCAAAGCAACGGACAAGGACGGCATCAACCGCCTTTTGAAACAGGTCTTGACCGTGCATCATAACGGCCGTCCCGACCTGTTCAAAGGGAATGCGAAAAAGTATAATGATGAACAGCTTTTGGCCATCATCGCCGATGGCAACCGCCCCATTTTCGTCGCCGCCGACCAAAACGAAAACATTTTGGGTTACGCCTTTTGCGTTTTCCAACAGCACATCGACGACAACATCCTCACCGATATCAAAACCCTTTACATCGACGACCTTTGCGTGGACGAAACGGTGCGGGGAAAACATATCGGCTCTTCCCTCTACCACCATGTACTGGATTTCGCCAAAGCGGCGGGCTGTTACAACGTCACCCTAAACGTTTGGAGCTTAAACGAATCCGCCCAGAAATTTTACGAGGCTATGGGATTAAAGCCCCAAAAGATCGGTATGGAAACCATTTTATAACCGAAACATCCATAAAAAACACCCTCGATAATTCGAGGGTGTTTTTCTTATTTGCTTAAGGGGTTTTCGACGACAACCACGGTGTCGCTGTCACAGCAAAGGTATCCGTTTCCGTTGTCATCTACACCAAAAAGGGTATAGCTTTCTCCCGACTGACTAAAAAGAGTCACTCCCATATCCGTCCATTCTTTGGTTTCAAAGTCAAACAGCAGAAGCGTCTCCCCGTCTTCGTAGTTATCATAATCGAAGTGGTGAAAGAGAAGATACCGGTTGTTTTTCACAAAGCTATCGTATCCGATCATCTCCTCATATCCGGAAAACTCCTCGGCGTACCGAACCGAACCGTCTTTTAACGAAACAAAGGCGCCTTGTTTCCCGTCTTCAAAGGCGTAAAAAGGAAGGTAAAATCCGTCGTTTACGATGATGCAGGATGTGGCGTAAGTGCTGTAGGCGTCGTAAGTGGTCCCTTTGTTTTCGACGATATCGTAGAGCATAAACCCTTCTGTCCACTCATATCCGATCTTTTTACAAAGGAACTTATTTCCGTCACCCAAAAAGGCGACTGCCCGCCAGCCCGTATTATTCACCTCATCCTCGGGATCGGTATAGCTTTCCGTACCGGGAATCAAAACGGACTCTCCGGTGCTCTCGTTATGCACCGTGATCCCCTGGTCGTTGATGGTGACCCACTGATCCGGATCGCTGCAAAAAACGCCGTTTTCCGGTATATCCAGTGTTCGGATCACCTTGTGCTCCGAATCCATAACCGCGCCGTCTCCGTAAAAATACAGCTTTCCTTCGGAATAAAACGGCTGGAACGAGGAAAAGCTTCCTTCCCAGACCACCTCTCTGGTCTTATAATTGATTTGCTTCACCGACGTCATATCCTGAGGCGAGTAGATATAAACCGTGTCATCCGGCCCCACAAAGGTATTCCAGCCCTGGACGCCTTCTACGGGATAAGTTTTGGCGCCGTTTAAATCACTTTCCAGCTTTCTCGCTTCCATCTCTTTTAGGACATAGCCCTCGTCTGTCTTCTCATACAGGTAATACTCCTCGGTGGGATAACTTTCCCCGTACAGACAGCAGGCTAACCGGCTTCCATCGGCGTAGTCTCTGACCCAATTCAGGCGGAAATCGGGTTGATACTGTCCCTGGACCTCGTAAAGGTCGTCGCCGTAGGTGGGATAATTGCCCACACTTCCCGACGAAACGCCCCGTTTGCTCTCCTCGTCGTACCAGTAATAGCAGCTGCTGTAGCTTCCCGGCGCCACTTCATTCACCGTACTGGTGACCTCGGCGCCGTTTTGGGTAAAGTCGATGCTCTCGCCAAAATAGCGGATACATTCCTTCTCCAGCACCTCTATGGGGATGCTGTAATTTCCCGCAGGGGTCTCAGAGGGAAACTGGAAGGAGTCGGTCTCGCCCCGGCTGTAAAGCTGGAAAAAGAGATAATCCACTACGCGAATCGGATTTAAGTCTTCAATCGTCACCGGTACTTTATATAAAACGTCCCCGTCCTTTTCCAAGCCCGCTACCAACGTAAAGGTGGCGGGAAGGAGATATTCCTTCCAAAAGCTCTCCGCCTCAGCGTCGCTTACCGTCTCATACTCCGAAATCTCGAGAAACTCTTCGATGGTTGTTGCCGTAATCGGCGCGGAATCGGAGGAAGAAATGGAATTGTCGCTGCTCTCTTCCCCCTCGGAAGCTGTTTCATTTTGGCAGGAAATCAACGACAAAGCGATACCCATCGCCAAAAGCAAACTCAATCCCCGCGTTTTCCATGATTTCATACTAAAATCCCCCTCTTATTCTTCCAGTTTTCCCATCATCCACCGATATAAATCGGAAAAAATTTCTTCCTTTTCCGGCTCGTTGAAAATCTCGTGGCGGCAGTCGGGATACATCCGCAAAGAAAGGTCGGTTACCTGGGCATCGATCAGACGGCAAGCCACCTTCCTGACCCCTTTGCCGTAATCGCCCACCGGATCTTCCTCCCCGGCCATCAAAAGCATAGGAAGGTCTTTGGGACAATTTTCCGCCCACTCCTTATCCGATACCTCGTCAAGCACCGTAAACAGATCCCGGAAGCCCGCGGCGGTGAAGACAAAGGTACACCGCTCGTTGGCAATATACCGATCCACCACAAAAATATCTTTACAAAGCCAGTCGTAATCCGTCCGTCTTTCGGTGCGGTCGTTATAAGTCTGGAATGCCAGGCGGTTGAGCCGGTTGCTCCGGTAGTGGCCGCCATGTTTTTTCGCCGCCCGATCGGCAAGCCGAATCGCCGTTTTCAGCAAGGGATTCCCCCCCGACGTTCCCACAATGATCGCGCCTTGCAGTTCCTCCCCGTACCGGGTCAAATACGCCCGCGCCAAAAAGGAACCCATGCTGTGTCCTACCAAAAAAAGAGGTAAGGAAGGAAATTCCTGTTTTACCAAAGTGGTCATTTTATGAAGGTCGCTTATTAGATACCTAACGCCGTCCTCTTCGGCGAAAAATCCGTATTCCTCCGCTGAAGGCGCCGTGGCGCCATGACCCAAATGGTCGTTTCCGCAAAGGACAACCCCCCGCTCGCAAAGATACTCCGCAAGAGGCTCATACCGTTCGATATACTCGCACATCCCATGGGAAATCTGGACAATCCCCACCGGTTCTCGATCCGTGGGCGCGTAAATATAGTAGGCAATTTGGCTTTTTCCGTCGCTTCCGGTAAAAAAGTCCATCGCTTTTTTCATTCCCATGCTCCCGCCCTCTTTTTCATCTGCTTAACATAAAAATTTTTCTAAAATATTCTTTCTCTATCAAAAACAATTGTACCTTTTTCGATAAGGAAAAGCAATAACAAAATGGAAACAATTTGGTATCACTTTCTTTTGTTTCTTTTTAAAAAATTTTTGTGTAAAAAGCCGTATTCCTTTCCCGGCGAAAAATTTTGTCTCTTCCTTTATAAAATAACCTTCCATTTCTTGACATTTTTCCCCTTTTTTCGTATCATGAATAGAAAGGAGGAGGGAATATGAAAAGATACGGTAGACTGTTTCAAGTCCTTTGGGCAACAGTTCTTTGCTGCGCCGTCCTTTTTTCCTTTGGCTTTACCGGAAAGGAAGATTCTTTCCAAATCGTAAGCTGGAACATAAAAAGCGGAAACGATATGCTGTACCGGCAGGAGCGCTTTTTCAACAATAAGGATTTTGATATCGCTTTTTTACAGGAAGTAGCGGAAAATACATTGCGAACCCGCTATAAAAGCTGTCTCGACGCCTTTGCCGGGAACCGATACGAAAAAGCCTTTACCGAAACCGTAAAGATGGATATGGGAAGCTATGGTACCGGAATGTTAAGCCGGTACCCCATTCAAAGCGTTACCACCTATCCCCTTCCGGGAGCATACGGCGCGGAAAATCGGGTTATGACTCGGATTACCGTTTTGATTGACGGAAAAGAAGTAGCTCTTTATAACGTCCATCTCTCTTATGAAAGCGACGTTCTTCGAAAAGAGCAAATAGCTTACGCGGCGGAAATTTTTCGTTCGGACCCCGTTAGCTATAAAATTTTAGCGGGAGACTTTAACGTCAAATCCTTTGAGGAATATGCGCCGTTTTCCGATTTTTTAATGGTCAATACCGAAGAAACCCCCTTTGAAACCTATCGAAAAGAGGACTGGCAAAGCCGTTTCCTTGACAACGTTATCTACACCGATACGTTGCTGGCGGTAAAAACCGAGATGATAGAAAGCGATTTGTCCGACCATAATCCCCTTTGTGTTACCTTTGTTTTTGCGCCGCAGGAAACGGATTTTTAAAGAAAAGACTTGCTTTTTATAATGGGTTGTGGTACAATACAAAGACGGTATATTGATAAAAACGCCAGAAAGTAACAATTCGGAGGTTTTGATAATGGGTCCTTTTGAGATTATTAGCGGCGCGGTACTGCTGGTTGCCTGCATCGCCATTATTATTGTCGTTATGCTTCAAGAGTCTAAACAGCAGGGATTAGGTTCGGTTTACGGCGATACGGAGTCCTACTATGGAAAAAACAGCGGCCGGACGTTAGACGCGATTTTGAGCCGCATCACCAAGGTGGCTATGGTGATTTTCTTTGTTTTGACCATGGTAGTCACCATTCTTTCGGTATATTTGAAGTAACTGCCGATTCTAAAGGGCTGTCCAACGGACGGCCCTTTTTCTTTTTACCTTTTCGTTATTTGCGGAGGAAACGATGGACAAATTACGGGCGGAAAGTATCTTTTCGGGGGAGATCCCCCTTTCAGCAGGCGGCATTGGCACCCTTTCGGAAAAACGGATCCACGCCGCCTTAAAAGCCTACTATATGCCGGATGCCGCCGATCGGGAGGTGCCTATGGGCAGATATATTGCCGACGGCGTCACCAAAGACGGGATTTTGGAGATCCAAACCCGGGATTTTTACCGGATCAAGGCCAAGCTCTCCTTTTTCCTTTCGGCGGCGCCGGTGACCGTCGTATACCCGGTGATCGTACAAAAGCAGATCCACTCCTATTTCCCCGATACCGGAGAACACACCATCCGTCTTTCACCGAAAAAAGGATCGGTATACGCTTTATTTGACGAACTGGTAGGAATCAAATCCCTTCTTTCCTCCCAGCACCTTTCCTTTCGTGTTTTTTGCCTTACCGCTAAAGAGCTTCGAACCATGCGGGGAAAGAAGATCCTTCGAAAAGAGCTGTTTCCCCTAAAACCCCTGGAAGAAACTTTGCTTGCTTCCCCCGCCGATTACCGAAAGCTGATTCCTTCTTCCCTTCCTGCTCTTTTTACCGCCAAAGATCTTTCGCAAGCGCTTTCTATTCCCTTAGGTACGGCGCAAAGCACCCTCAATGTGTTCAAACACCTTCGATTAGTGGAAAACGTGGGAAAAAGCGGCCGAAGCACCCTTTGCCGTTTGCTCCCAGACATGGGAGAAGGCCCCCCGCTTTCGCAGGAGGCCCTCCCAAAACAAGGAAGCAAGTGATCTGTCAAAGGAATCGATTCTTTGCTCATACATCGGTGGCAGAGCCTCGCCTTATCTCCCATCAACCGGCAAGGTTCCTCTCTTCCAACGCCACAGCTGATTCATCTCCTCGGGCTTTACCGCCAGCAGACCGCTTCTTTGCACCCCTTTCCCGTTCAAACAAGGGAAGCGATACTGCTCTTCCTTTTACGCTATTTTAAGGGTATCATACTTTGATGGATTCTGCAATTCACAATATATTTAATTTTTAGTCTTTTCTTTGCTGCATGTTGCACAATTTAAAGGAAAACTATTATAACAAAGTAATAGTTTTCCTCCTTTATTTTAGGGTTTGGTTTCGGCATTTTCCTTATTTCTATTGGTTTTTACAAAAATTTCAATGCTATTTTCATTTATTTTCATTCCTTTCTCCCCGCTTTACAAGGGGGGAAAACCGTGTTATGATAGGAATAGTGACAATTTTTTATTGAAAGGGAATAAAAAATGGATCTTCCAATGGATATGAAACCGGGGGGTTTTGCGCAACGGATCAGCAAGCATCTCACGGTGCGAAAAAATAACTTTCTCAGCTGTATTGTCCGGGGCCGAATCCACAGCGCGGAACAGTTTTCCGAAGCGCTTTCTTCGATGGGAGTCTCTATGCCTAACCGCGCTTTCGCCTTCATCGCCTTTGAAGTGGAAAACGCCGCCAATCTGTTTTTCGAGGAACATTCTGAATTCAGCGAAGACATGTGGGACCATATCTTTTATATCATCAATAATATGGGAGAGGAACTGCTCAACGAAAAATACCGCTGTCTCATAGGAGAGACGGGAGGGTTGATCCTGTGCTTAGTGAATGTCGATCCATCCCTCAACAAAGAAGCGGTATTAAACGATCTTTGCCGCCACACGCACACCATTTACGATGTGATGAAAACATCCTTTGGGGTCACCCTTTCCGCAGAGATCTCTTCCTTCCATACCGAAATTTCCGGCATCATTACCTGTTATGAAGAGATCCGGGAAATGGTAGAATGGCGAAACTGGATTTTGGAGGAACGGCCTTTGATCCTTTACCAGGAGATCGCCTCGGAGACAGAGCCCCTTTCCCTTTCCCGGCTGGAGAACAACGCCATCAACTCCATCAAGGCTCACGCCTATAAGGATGCCATTGTTATTTTACAGTCTATTGAGACCGAGATCCACCGTTCGGAGCTGGATGAAAGCAAAAACGTTTTGCCCTCTTCCTCTCTTGCCCGCTCTGTCAGCGCGTACATACTGGAAAACTACCGGGACTCCAACCTTTCCGCCGGAACCATTGCGGAACATTTTGGCCTGAGCGCCTCGTCTCTGTCTCAGCTTTTTAAAAAGAACGTGGATTCCGGCGTTTTGGACGAGATCCATCGTCTCCGGATCCAAAGCGCCAAAAACCTTCTTCTCGAGGGCCACACCGTTCAGGACACTGCCAATATGGTGGGCTACTGCAACACCCGAACCATGATCCGGGCATTTAAGCGGCTGGTGGGAATGACGCCCACCGAATACAAGGAATCCCATCCCAGAGAACGCTGACAAAATCCAAACCAAGGAGGAGCTATGGCCGCCGGTATTTATCTTCACGTCCCTTTTTGCAGGCAAAAATGCGGATACTGCGACTTCTATTCCCTGCCGAAGCTGTCGTGGATCCCCGCTTATTTGGAAACCGTCAAACAGGAGATCCTGTCCTACCGCAATCAGGGAATCGTTGCCGACACCCTTTATTTCGGCGGCGGAACGCCGTCCCTGCTCCCACCGGAAGAAATCGAAGCGTTGATCGGTCTTTGCCGGGATGTTTTTTCCCTGGAAGGGGAAATTACCCTGGAGGCCAACCCGGAGAGCAGCTCTCTCTCCTTTCTTCGAAAGATCAAAGCCGCCGGCGTCAACCGGATCTCTTTTGGCGCCCAGTCCGTTATTCCCAAAGAGCTTGCCGCGCTGGGGCGGATCCATACGGCAAAGGCGATCGACGATGCGGTCTTTGCCGCGAAAGAAGCGGGCTTTTCCAATATCAGTCTGGATGTTATGCTGGCTATCCCTTATCAAACCGAAAAGAGCTTGCAGCAGACCTTATCCCATTTCATCTCCTTGCAGCCCACCCATCTTTCCGCCTACCTGCTAAAGATCGAAGAGGGCACCCCTTTTTTCCAAAACCATATCGAGCGCCTTTGTCCCGACGATGATTATGCCGCATCCCTCTACCTTCAAACCGTCGCGGCATTGAATCAGGCAGGGCTGCTGCAATACGAGATCTCCAATTTCGCCAAGCCCGGTATGGAAAGCCGTCACAATTTAAAATACTGGATCGGAGAGGAATATATCGGCATTGGTCCTGCCGCCCATTCGGCATACAAAGGAAAGCGGTTTTTCCATCCCTCTTCCCTTGCCCAGTATATACGCTCCCAAGGAAAAAACCTTCTTTTGGAAGGAGATTTCGGGGGCGAATGGGAACAGCTGATGCTTTCTTTACGCCTGACAAAAGGAGTCGATCCGGATACCTTTTCCTTTGGGCAGTCGTTAAAAGAAAAAGCGGATTCTTACCTTCGCGCCGGATGGATGGCTAAACGAGACGGAAAGCTCGCTTTTACGCCACAGGGATTCTTGCTTTCCAATTCCATTTTAGCCCAGCTTCTTCCCGATGAAGAATAAAACCCTCGAACCGAAGTTCGAGGGTTTTTTCTATCTGCTTACATAATTTAAGGGGTTTCTCCGGCTTCCGTTGACCTGTACCTCAAAATGAAGATGGTTTCCGGTCGAATACCCGGTAGAACCTACCGCCGCGATGACCTGACCCTGAGAAACGGTGGAGCCCACCGAAACATAAAGGCTGGAGCAGTGGCCGTACAACGTACGAACGCCGTTTCCATGGTCAATGACGATACATTTTCCGTAGCTGTAATACCATCCGGAGATGACCACCGTTCCCGAAGCCGCCGCGTAAATATCCGTTCCGTAAGAGGTGGCAACGTCGATGCCGCCGTGTCCGCCGGAGCCGTAGTAACAGCTGATGTATCCGCTGGCGACCGGCCAGACGAACCCGCCGCTCACCGTTCCGCTTCCGGTAGAGGAAGGAACATAGGACGCATAGGGGGTAGTGTCCACCTTGGTTCCCTTGATGACCTTCGCGGTCACCGGCTCGGTGATGATCTCGCTTTGGAGCACATCCCGGCTTTCTTCGATACCGTTGAGATAAACCACCTCGGCGGTAACCTCCATAACGCCCTCCTGGCCCTGCTGGACCGTAGTGGAGTAGGTGTTATACTTGGTGTCGTCATAGGTGTACTCGGTATCGTAAGCGATATTTTCGTTATACACTTCCGTTTTTACGGTGCGAACCGAAAGAAACGGCTGTTCATTGGCAATAATGGCCTCCTGGCCGATAAAGCATTCTTCCTCAATGGTGGGGTTCATCTTTTTGAACTCCGCATAAGAAAGACCGTTTTTATTGGCGATCACAATGGGGCTGTCGCCCTTTTCAATGGTGTAGATCCGCTGTTCCGCCAAAGTAGAGGTGAGCAAAGCGACCATTTCGTTTTCCTCTATCACACTGGCCGTGGGATAAAGGCCTTGCCGCAGCTCGATATTCTGAACAAAATCCACCGATTCTCCTTCGCTTCCGCTCCGGTACCGGTCTAAGATGGATTCCAAAAGCTTGGGAACCGCGGTAATATCATCCACCGCGCCGTAAAATTCTCCGTCGATATAAACGCCCTGAGCTTCCACCACCTCGCTGTTATACATGGTAATCAGCGAGTCGGTGACCTTCGCCGCCGAAGCGACGGTCTCTCCGGAAAGGGGAACCACCTTATAGGAGGTCTGGATGGAAAGGGTCTCGTTTTCCTCCTCGGTAGAGATCATACGGGAATGAAGATCGCTTTTGGCGGAGGCCAAAACACCCTCATTTTCCACATACGCCACAACACCGTCTGCGCCCTCCACCGCCAAAACATAATGAATGTCCAGTCCGGTGGTAACCACATTTACCAATACCACTATACCAATAACAGGCACAGCATAATTGAATATCGTACGGAAAAAAGAAAAATTATTCTTCAGTCCTTTTCCGAAGGTCTTTACCCCTCCGGTCCAGCCTGTTTCCTTTACCGAAGCCGCAATCAGCTTCGGCGCTTTCGCCATCTTAATAAAAGGATCCGAGAAAAGCGCCCAGCGTTTTTGCAAAAACGCCGTCATATCCAGGCGCTGCCACCGCCGCCGAATTCCATTTCGGCAGGCAGCCGCTTCTCTATAGACGAAATCGGAAACAAGAGAGAGATTTTTGGCTACAGCGTCTCCCGTTACCGTACAGGCAGTCTGTAACATATCCGCCGACGTCTTTACCGCTTTCTTTCCCAAAGCCAGCAGACGCTGCGCCAACTGATTCCAATCCGGCACACTTGTTCCTCCTTTCGATACCATTCGTGTAGGTTGACTCTATTATATCAAAATGATTACAAATTGCAACCCTTTTGTAACTATTCTACCGGGGAAAAGCGGAAAATTTACTTTTTAGCCATATTTGTCCCGGGTATCTTTGGTGAATATTCCCAATAAAAACGAGGTTTTTTTCGGTTTTCTGTTGACGAAGGCGTTCATTTCTGTTACACTTGAGATAATCGACAATAGCATAAGGAGGATATCAAATGACGGTAACACAACGTTTACAAGCCTTGCGGGCAGAAATGAAGCAGCGGGGCATCTACGCGTATTTTGTCCCCTCTTCCGACTACCATCAATCGGAAACGCCGGGAGAATATTTCCGCTGCCGGGCCTACTTATCCGGTTTTTCCGGCTCAGCGGGAACTCTGATCGTGACCGACACCGAAGCTTTTTTATGGACCGACGGTCGCTATTTTATCCAGGCGGAAAGACAGCTTTCCGGTTCCGGCATCACCCTTTGCAAAATGGGGGAAGAAAATGTACCAACGGTGGAGGAATACATAGCCACAGCGCTTCCTGAGGGGTGTGTGTTCGGATTTGACGGAAAAGTGGTCTCCGCAAAGGACGGAGAGCGCTTTGCCGCTACGCTTGAAGATAAAAAGATCTCTTTGCACACAACTGAAGACCTCTGCGGCTTGATTTGGGAGGATCGCCCGCCGCTTTCCAGGGAAAAGGCGTTTCGTCTGGCGGAAAAATACGCGGGAAAATCCACCGCGAAAAAGCTGTCCCAAATCCGGGAGGAAATGAAGCGGCAAGGCGCCGACACCCATGTGGTGGCTTCCCTTGACGATATTGCCTGGATCTACAACATCCGGGGCAACGATATCGCCTGCACCCCTCTGGTTTTAAGCTACAGTATCATTACCCAAAGCAGCGCTGCCCTGTTTTTAAACGACGGCGTTGCCGACGAAGCGTTAAAAGAAGGACTGCAAAAAGAAGGGGTCACCGTACTTCCCTATGACGCGCTGTTGTCCACCATAAGCGCTCTTTCACCGGACGCCCGTATCCTTTTGGATAAGAATAAAGTCAGCTACGCCTTGCTGCGCAGTATTCCCGACGGCGCGACGGTCATCTCCGGCGAAAATCCCTCTTCGCTGATGAAGGCGATCAAAAATTCCGTAGAGATCGAAAATCTCCGGATCTCCCATCTCTGGGATGGTGTCGCGGTGACCAAGTTTATGTACTGGCTCAAGAAGAATGTGGGAAAAATAGAGATGACCGAAGGATCCGCTTCCGAAAAGCTTTTGGAATTTCGCCGCCAGCAGCCCGATTTTATCGAACCCAGCTTCAACACCATTGCCGCTTACAATGAAAACGCGGCAATGATGCATTATAAACCCGACGATCAGGGCGGCGCGTCGTTAAAAGCAGAGGGCTTTTTACTGGTAGATTCCGGCGGGCAATATTTTACCGGCACCACCGATATTACCCGGACCTTTGTACTGGGACCGGTTCCCGCCCTTTGGAAGCTCCATTACACCACGGTGCTTCGGAGTATGCTGGGTCTCTCCTCCGCCCGCTTCCTCTATGGCTGCCGGGGGATCAACCTGGACATTTTAGCGAGAGGTCCCTTGTGGGATTTGAACATCGACTATAAATGCGGCACCGGTCATGGGGTCGCCTACCTGTCTTGTGTTCATGAAGCGCCCAACGGATTCCGCTGGAAGGTGGTCCCCGAGCGAAACGACAGCTGTATTCTGGAAGAAGGTATGGTCACCACCGATGAACCGGGCGTCTATATGGAAGGAAGCCATGGCATCCGCATCGAAAACGAGCTGCTGTGCCAAAAGGGCGATAAGATCGGCTCTGATCAGTTTATGTATTTTGAGACTCTTACTTACGCTCCCATTGATTTGGACGCGGTAGACCCGTCTCTCCTCTCCTTTCGAGAAAAAGAAGCGTTAAACAGCTATCATGCAATGGTGTATGAAAAGATCGCGCCTCACCTCACCAATGAGGAAAGAGACTGGCTCAAAGAGTATACCAAAGCGGTATAAGGAAAAACGGTTGGCGTTTGCCAACCGTTTTTTTATTCTGCACTCTTTCCCGGCGCCGGTTTCTTTAACACCCTCTTGCCAAACAAAAAGCTCAAAAGATAGAGCACCAGCGCCGCCGAGATCCAAACGCCGATATAGCTGTAAAAGCTGCGGACGCCGATCTGGTCCACGATTACACCTCCCAGCGCCGTTCCGATGATCCCCGCTACCGAAGTGACCGCTACATATACTGTCTGGGCAGTGGCTTTCAGGGAACCGGGAGCTAAAAGGAAGATATAGTTTGCCGCCGAAGCGAACATCAAGCCGGCGCCCAGTCCATGAAACGAGGTGAACAAAACCACCTGGGTCATGCTTTGGGCGGCGCCGAAGCAATAAAACTCCAAAGCATACAAAAAAGCGGATGCAAACATCATGTAGTAAAGAGGGATCCGCTTTCGCAGCGGCTTCAACAACAAAAGCATCGGGATCTCCAACAGCGCCCGATACCCGGTCACCAACCCCAACCGGGTGGTTTCGGCGCCGATATCCGCCAAAAGGTAGCTTAGAAAGGTATAGCTGCAATTTAAGCCCACATTGAGGAAAAACATAAACGCCAAAAAGGTTATGTAATAGTAATTTCCAAATAAGCTCCCCAACGGAAGATCGGATAACCGCACCCGGCTTTTTTCCCTTACTGCGTCATCCTTGACGGAATAGCAAAGAAGGATCACCGGGATCAAAAACAAAGACGAGACCCAAAAGGTGCAGTCCACTCCGGTGTACGGCAAAACAAAGCTGATCAAAATCCCGATCACCGCAAAAGAAAAGGAGCCGCATGCCCGGATAGTCCCGTAATTCATCTTCCGCTCATTGGTGACCCGGATCACCCAGTTATCCAGCAGGGAATTGGCGGGCGTCCGAAAGAAAAACGCCAGCGGAACGATGAGCAGCACCAAGGAAAAAGCCCCGAAGGAAACATCCGCGGAAAAAGGGATCATCGCGGAAAATAAAACGGTACCGCCAAGAGTGATCAAAAGGACTTTTTTTACCGACCGAAGCTTATCGCTCACCACGCCCCAAAACAGGGTAGAGAAAATGCCGACAAACAGGTTCAGCGACGAAATAAACCCCGCCATAGACGCGGTGTACCCTCGCTCCTGTAAAAAGACCACCAGGTATCCCCCGATCGACATCGCAAACCAGTAGGTAAACTCGATCGCGGAAAACTTAAAGCCATCTCTTTTCCGATCGCGCTCCTGCTCCATATTGTTCCCTCCAACATCCTGAACTGCCTTCATCGTAACATGGAGAAAAACGAACGTCAATATCGTTAATATACAAAGTTTAGAAACAGTTTTCGGCGTTTTGCCTTGTTTTTTCAAAAAGAAAAAGCGAAAGAGATCTCTCCTTCGCTTTTTCTATCATCCTATTACATTAAAGGCGCAAACAGTCTGAGCACCGACCATCCCAGCTTCCGCAAACGGGAGATCTTTTTTTGCTGCTCCAAAGTGATCTCCTCGCACACCGAAAGGGTTTCCAGAAAATCCCGCTTTACCTCAAATGGTGTTGGTCCGCCGCAAAAGAAAACGGCGCTCTCAAAATGAAGATACAAACTCCGGTAATCCAGATTGATCGAGCCTACCGTCGCGTACCGGTCGTCTGCCACACAGTTTTTGGCATGGACAAACCCCGGGGTATACTCGTAGATTCGGACTCCCGCCTCCAAAAGAGCCATATAATGGGACCGGGAAACCGCATGGACATACCATTTGTCCGGTATATGGGGAAGCATCAGCCGCACATCCACACCGCTTTTGGCCGCTAATGTCAGCGCAGTAACCATTTCGTTATCTAAAATCAGATAGGGCGTGGTAATATAAATGTAATTCTTGGCGTGATTGATCAAATGCAGGTACACCGATTCCCCTACACGTTCGTCATCCAGCGGCGTATCGCCGTATCCCACCACCATGCCCTCCGCCAAAAGCTTAGGACCGCCGTAACGCCGGGGACCGTATTGGAACAGACAGTTGTCCTCTTTTTCAAAGTAAAGCCATGTGGACAAAAACAAATGGGTCAAATTCCAAACGCCGTCACCCTCTAAGCGAACGCCGCTATCCTTCCAGTGACCATGCTTTTCGTAGACATTGATATACTCGTCCGCCAGGTTGATACCGCCGGTGTATCCGATATAACCGTCGATCACAGCGATTTTCCGGTGATCTCTGTGGTTGTAGCCAATGGACAAAAAGGGCCGCATAGGATTAAAGGCATGGCATCGGATCCCCGCTTTCTGGAGGGTCTTATCATATTTAGAGGGCAGCGTCATAATAGTGCCCATATCGTCATAAAGCAGCCGCACGTCCACCCCTTCCCGGACCTTCCGCTTGAGAATCTCCAAAATGGTATTCCACATTTTCCCTTCTTCGATGATGAAAAACTCCAAAAAGATAAAATGCTTTGCATTGGAAAGGTCCTCCACCAGCGCCGCAAAAAAGTCCTCGCCGAGCGGAAAATACTGGCTCAGCGTCCCGTCGCTGGCGCTCACCTTGGCGTTTTGGCGAAGATAAGAGGCGATCCGCCACCCTAAGGGATCATCCTTCCATTTTGCGGGCGGCTCCAAAAGCAACCCCTCCTCCTTGCGCAAAAGACGTTCGGTCTGCATCAAAGAGTTTTTATAATGCTTGGTGAGGCCGTCCGACCGGAACAAAAGGAAAAAAAGCGTTCCAAAGACCGGAAGAAGCAAAATGGGAATGATCCACATAATCTTATAAGCCGGATTGGTCTTGTCGTTTAAGATCGCAAGAAGTATAAAGACGCTGAATAAGGTACAGATCCCGTAAAAGTAGACAAAATACTGATTGAACCGCCATACGGCTACAACGATCAATACGAGCTGAAGTAGCATGGCGATAACCATCCACACCAAACGTTTTCCTTTGAAATGTTTTCCCATAATCTCCCTCCTCTCTTCCACTATACCCAATCTTTCTTAAAAAAGCAAGATTTGTCGAAAAAGAGAATCTCCTGTTTTGAAAATTCACTCTGCTTTATTTTCTCCTGTTTCAAGAAAAATTCCGGACTTTTCATCAAAGTCCGGAATTTTCTATCCCAAGGGATACCGTTCGTCAAAAGGCGTTCGATTGCTTCCTGGATGAAGGGAGAATTGGTAATACTCCAGATATTTGAGGAAGCCTTTGCCATAAACGTCATTTCGCTGCGCGGTAATGGCGATTTGGCGGTTGGCATAATCCCGCTCGTTGAGGTAAAGGAGATACTGGATCTCGATCCACTTCGCCATACCCTCGTACACCTCCAACAGGTGTTCTTCCCCGTACCGGGCGGCAAGCTCACTGTCGTTCCAGTGGAGATACTGCCAGATATGAGTCAGCTCATGTGCCAGCGTCGCGATCGCCGCGAGTTTGGGGGAACCGTTTTCCACATAAATACTGTAGCCAAAAGCGTCCTTTTGGGCAAATCCCAGCACCCGTCCGTCGAAGCCCGGTGTTGGCTCGAGGCGGCTTCCGGAAAACCTGGCGATTTTTTTCGCGTCCACCATACGGACCTTGACCGCCACATTCAGCCGCACGCCGAAAAACGCTTCCATATTTTGAAGGATGGTGCGGAATACTTTTTGGAATTCCTTTCCGGTGCGAAGCGCCGTTTCGGAGCAAAGGATACACCGTTCCCGTCCGTCCTTTAACAGGTCGTATTCTCCGCCCATCAATTCTGCGCCGCAAAAGTCGCAGTAATGGGCGCCTGCCCGATTGGGAACATAGGCAAACGGTTCCTTCGCGCCGTTTCGAACCGCGGTCAGGGGATTTTCCCCATACCCCAGCTCCTCTAAAAAGCTTCGGGTTTCTTCAAAAGGCAAGCCGGCGTCGAAATCCGCAAATCCGTATTTCAAATAGCAATGCTGCTGATACGGTGTTTGCGCCCCTTCGTGCCCTACCGGACCGGGTTCTACCGAACCGGGCCCTTCCGGACCGGGCCCTACCGGGCTGGGTCCTTCCGGACTGGGTCCTACCGGGCTGGGTTCTGCCGGACTGGGCCCTACCGGGCTGGGTTCTGCCGGACTGGGTTCTTCCGGTTCTTCTCCGGTGGGCTGGGATGGTTTCCCGGCTTTTTTCCCAAACAGCTTTCTTAATTTTTCCTTGAGTCCTTCGATCAGCTTTCTAAGCTTTCCTTTTTTCACCTGCGGCGCCTCTTCCGGGGGATCTGATTCCTCAAAGACCGCGGGCTTTTGCTCCGGTACAAAGGGGGTCTCCGCCATTTTCTGCCGGTGCCAGTCCAAAAGGTCGTACACCATCCCCAGATACCGGTCCAGATTCCGTTCCACCGCGGTCAAAAGCCCCAGGTCCATATCGCTGTCTTCAATAAAGTAAAGGCTTTCCCTGTCGTTCTCCTCGGTGCGAAGAGAAACCATAACAGAAGCCAGAGGACCGTCAAAAGAATCATTTGCCGCCGCTGCGTAAATATAGGGATAGACGTCGGGGAAGGTGGTTTTGAAGATCTCGTTAAACAGCAGTGCCAGCGTACGCAAAACAGGAGTATTTGCGCCCGAAAAAGTCACCTTCAAAAGCTCCTTATTATGGTACCGGCGATTGGGGATGCCGTTCATCTCGATTTTCTTTCCGCCGCAGATATCCCCGTAGGATTTTAACTCCAGATAGCCTTCCGTTTCGATCTCGATATCTCCGTAGCCCAACTCCACCTGCATATGAGGATAAATCCTTTGTTTTCCCATACGCTCATCGGCAAAATAATGGGACAGCGTCGCCGATTTGATCTGACGGTAGTATTTTTTCCCGTCGATATGGTCGGCGGCACGCCGGACTACAACGCCGCTTTCCGGCGTTACGGTCACCACCTCATAGTATTTTCCCAAAAGGGTGATCATCTGGCCCGGAAGCATACACTGGAAAATATGTCCATAAAGCTTGGAGCCCACCGGCGTTGCGTCGCTTTTTTCCTCCTCGTCGATGAAGTAGGCGTTTTTTAAGCTCTCAAGCCCCAAAAGCTCCTCTTCCTCGGGAATATAAAAGCACCGCTCCTCCCGGATATCCAATAAGTCGCCCCCGTCCTGCTCCAAATAGGAGACGGCGACGGTTACCGGCTGGCCATAATGGGTTTGGATCAGATCCTTTAACGCAGGATAAACGTCCTCGGCGACGATGCCGTTGACCGAAAAGATCTCCCGGACCTCGCTTTCTCTGACCGGGCCGCCCAGCAGCCGCATCAGCAGCTTTAACACCATATTCCGCCGGCTTCCGGCAAAGTCCGCCGCGATGGTGGGGATGGCTTTGGCGTCCGCGATAAACAATCCGGCGTTTTCCGCCATATAATCCCGCAAAAGGTAATCCTCGCTCACCACGTTGATAAGCCCCTGGAAATCCACCCGGGAGGAAAACAGCCGCCCCATCTCATAAAGGTTATAAAATTCGTCTTCTACCGTTAGAAACAGGTTTTCCTGTTTGGGAAAGGACCAAAAATCCGTTCCCACCAAAAACCGATCGTTAAAGCGGCTTTGGGTAGTGCGCCCGCCGATGTATTTCTCCAAGGCGGCGTAATACTGCCCCGCGATCCATTTCATATCCAGCACAGGAAACCGGCTGCCTCCCAACCAATAGGTTTTGGAGACCTGGTAATGCATCGCTATTGCAGCCAGCGAGGTACCCACACCCAAATACCGGGAAACATCGGGTAAGATCTTGTGATGAAGATACGGTCCGTCCTTGTTCCAGTAAACAAAAAGGCTGTTTCCCTGGCCGGAAAGGGTCGCTGTGACCTCCAAAAGATTGGTCCGCAAAATATGGGACAACGCGTCCACCAAGCCGTCGCAGTTTCGGTCGCAGATACAATAGCATGGGCCTTTTCCGTCTTTTTGACAGCTGTCCGCCACCATAGAAAGGCCTATCTGCCCTGTCGCCAGCAAATTGGATGGCTCAATCAAAAGGACAAAGCGCACATCCTGCAAAAAGGAACGGTTTTGTTCCAGAATCTTTTGATGATACAGATCCTGAAACCGTAAGATCCCGATCTCCGCGTCGGTCTCTTCCTCGTTTAAGATCTCGGTTTTCCAAAGAGACGCCACATTCGTCATCTCAAAAACGCTTTGCTGGATCCAGCTTTTGACATCCTCTCCCAGCGAATCCCGCCCCGAGACGATCAGGCACCGCTCGTTGGCCAAAAGGTGCTTCATCAAAGGAAGCATCAGGTAAGGCGTCAGATCCCGGAAAAAGGGATTATAAAAAAGAACGCTTTCCCCCTTCAGCAAGGAGAGAGTGCTTTGCACATAGTTGGCGTCGATATCGTGCCCTTCCTCCCGAAGAGCGGAAAAATACTCCCCTGTGGATTGGTATAACGAGTCATCATGCTGCTTGAGCTGATCCAAAAAGCCAAAATGATCCCCGTTATCGTCCTTCCCCGGCGCGTATTGCTCGGAAAGGATCCGGTCAGGAAACAGTTCTCTGAAAACCTGCCCCAGCATTCCGTAATTGGCGATCCTGGCGCTTTCTTCGTCCTCGCCCATAACATCCTCCGCAAGCTCGCTGCGGGTAAGTCCGGAAAGGTAAAAAACCACCTCTCCCAAAATCAAAACCCCAAACACCGGGTAAAACGCCGCAGCAGACGCGGGAGAATCGGGAAAGAGCCGCTGGATCACAAAATGAAGGGATGTGATCCCTACCGCCGCCCAGTAAAAGGCGCGAAGGTAAGTCTTCGCAGAGCGAAACCGGTCATCCAGCACCCAGGAGGCCAAAACCTCGTCGAACCGGTAAAACCGGCTCGCGAAAAAGGACGCTGTCCTCTGGCTTTTTCGCGCCGCGCCCCGGAGAATAGGAAGCAAGATCAGCTTTAAAAGCAAGAACACGAGGGCGATCAGGATATTGGCAAGGTACCCTAAAAGGCTTTCCCAATGCACCTCTCCTAACAACGGCAGCCATTGCTCCAAAAACTCCATCAACGCCAAAATGCCGCTCTCGATCCGGGAAAACAAAAGCAAAGACAAAAGAACATAAACAACCGCTGCACTCGGCAAAAGAAACTGGCAAAACCGGTTTTCCTCCCGGACGTTGGCTTCTTTCAAAAGGATACAGAGGAGAAGAAAAGGGAGGATGCCCAAAAGGATCTTAAAAGCGGTCCAAAGAAACGCGATCATAGGTTCTCCTCCTTATCATCATAAATCGCCTCTCGTTCGATCACCAGCCCATCCATAAAGGGGTACGGCGCGTAAAGAGAATCTCCGGCATCATTTAAGGGAAGCCGCTTTTCGTCAATCTCCGGCGACAGGGTGTAGATCCCGTTCTCCTTAGGGGGGATGGCTGAGTCAAAATAAAGGGTGATGCCGCTGATAGGCTGGATATTCGGGGTCACCCCAAATACGGCGCACCACTCCATCTCCTCTTTCAGCATATGGTCTAAGCTCTGGTGATGGGCGCGCAAAACACTCCGGACGGAAAATTCCTTTTCCTTTTGCCGGGTAAGCTGTTTTTTCGCCTCTTTGAGCTTTCTTAAGGTACAAACATCGGTCAGATAGCTTTCCAGCTTGGACATGCCTTCGTTTAAGCGCTCCAGTACTCCCCGGATCTCCCGGTTGAATCCGGACACCTTTTCCATCAGCCCCTTCCGGATCCAAAGCAGGGCGATCAGCCCCGCCCCGGCGATCCCAAGCAGCGCCGAAAGCGTCACCAATAAGGAAGCCCCTCCCGCTGACCCGCTCGAAAGAAACGACCGAACGCAGTACGGAAGGTATCCCGCCAAAACGCAAGCGATTGCTCCCAGCCCGCAAAGCACTGCGGTCCTTTTGGGCATTCGCCCGCGGATCTCCTTATTCACCGCATCGCTCGCGTCCAAAAGCCGTTTTTTTGCTTTTTTGGTGTCCAAAATATCCCGGGTCCGGGCCAAAAGGACCTGATCCTCCAAACGGAGGATCTCGTCGTCCATCTCCGGCTGGTCGACGCCGGAAAGGACATATTCCTCGGTTTGAAAATCCAGCGCCCGCTCCCGAAGATAGCTGGCGGCGCTGTCCACCGCTCTTGCCGGAGTGCGGAGAAGGGCAAACAACGCTTTTTGCTTCTCCTCCGATTCCTTCGCCCAAAGGGCAAACTCATCGGTGGGACAATCCCGGCTCAAGCCAAATTGTTTAGGGTCTACCTGTACCGTTTTAGGGTCCAGACGGTCATATAAAACCGGGACCGGTTCTGCCGCGAAAAGATCCTGCTCCTCGTTTTGGGGACGCAAAACCGTGGTGTGAAGGGAAAGCTGTTCCCCTACCGCGTCTCTTGCGGCGGCCAGCTTGGAAAGATGAAGGGAAAAGACCTGTTTCATCTCCTCTGCCGAAACAGCAGCATCCAGCCGGTAAAGGCGGTAAGCCTGAAGATAGCTTGGAGGGATCTTATTGAGCGCCACAGTCAGCACCGCGAGCCAAAACCGGAAAAGATCCCGCTTGTAGGACGAATTCCTTACCTCATTGAGGGAAAAGTACAAAAACCGGCTGATGGAGGGATAGTGATTTCGCTTCCAAAATTCCGAGCTTTCGCTCTCCTGATGGTTTTTCCAAAAGCCCTCGTACTCCCGGTGCAGCTGTTCTTTGACCGGAGGTCTGGTCCCTACAAGCAAAAGCTCCGAAGGACGGTCCTCGGACAGTCGGTAACGCTGTGCCAACGCCCGGTACTTCTCCCTTTCCTCTTCGGTATAATCCTCCCGAAGGAAGGTGGGCTGGATCTGGTAAAACTGTTCCTCCGAAAGCGCCCGGTACCGTTCCTTGGTCATTTCCGAAGCCCGGATCACCCGTTTGGCGCCTGTTTTTTCGTCCTTATAGGTATACGCCTTGACAAAGTTTTTGACCCCAAGCTCCGGATACCCGCAAAGCATATGGGTCAGCCGGATCAGAGGGACCTTGCTTTCTTCGATCTCCTCTTCCCTTCCGTAGTTGATTTTAAAATCAAAGGGATTTTTCCGATGGAAGGGAAGCTCCTCCTCAGATTCGGGGTAAAAGGGATGGTGGACTACAAGCGCCCGCCATTCCGACTTTCCCCGGATCTTTTGAGCAAGGTCGGGGACCGCCGATTTGAGATCCGTCCCCGACTCGTTCCAGCTGCACAAACTAATGCTTTTGTCCTCCACAAAGGGCGTAAACAGGGCTCGATGCTCTTTTAACAGCTCCATGGCCCGCTGGTTTAAAATAATCACGGTATGCAACCTGTTTTTCCCTCCTTTGGATCGCTTTCCTTACATATACCGAAGGGTGTACCCGCCGCTCTGGGACCGCTTGGTCTCAAGCTGCTTGTAATCCTCTAACACCTTGTCGCTGTACCCCTCTAAATCCAGATCGGAGAAGCATTGGATCGCCGTCTCCAAAAGGGAATCGGCGAAAGAGCCAATAGCGTCGGCGTAGTTTTCCAAATACCAGCTCAGATTTTCCTTATAGACCAGATACTGCTCCATAATAAAGTCGGCGTACCGGTAATTGAGCTCGCTTTCGGGGCAAAAGCCCTTTAAGTAGTCGTAGATCACCTCATAAAACACCCGCATCACTTCTTTGCCCGAACGGTCATCAAAGTTCGCCGAAGGGGTGGTGACCCGGACCATCATGGGGATGTCGAAAATGCTCATGATCCGGTCGCTGTACTGGGTGAGCCGGAATTCGGAAAGCTTTTTCTTCATCCGGCAGTTTTCCACCGTGAGCTGGCCGGTGGAAAGGTGCTCTTTTTCGAAAATATTCTCGGTGGTCTCGATCAGGCGCTCCACGATCACCGGATTGATGGTCAAAGCGTCCAGCACCTCATAGAACACGTCACAGTTGGTGCCGTTGGAGACCACAAAGTCCTCGGTATCGCTTCCCGATAAGAGAAGGCGGTACCATTTCTTGCTTCCGGAAATGGTTTTATACTGGATCTGGTCAAACACAAGACCGTAAAAGAAGGCTTTATAGATATCCCGTTCCTGCCGGCGCTGGTTATCGTCGTCCAGGTCGGGGAGATAGGAGATCAGATGCCAGTTTTTATCGATATGAGGGGTAATGACCAAGGATTCCTCGGTTTTGGGCGTGATCTGATTGATGAGCTCAAAATACGCCTTATAGTACTCGCCCGCGTTTCTCGGATTGAGGACGCCGGTAGAGGGAGGGGCGAATTTGGAGAGATCGTTGGCCCGAAGCCCGTAGATGGACTTGTAAAAGAGGATCATATTCTTTTCAATGTTGTCGTCGGCGCATCCTCCCGCGTCCGCAAGGTTGACGCTGATGAGGTTATGGCGGGTGGGATCGGTAGGATCGTCCAGCTCGCTGTTATAAGCGCAGGCGGTAATGACGCCTCTTTGCTCGCCAAGGGGCTTTTCAATAAAGGGCTCGGAAAGGTGCTTGA
>CALWZB010000051.1 GCA_944385915.1 uncultured Clostridia bacterium
CACTATCCCCGCTCACTATAACGCCTTGGGCGAAGTGGACCGGTATGGAAGCAAATACGAGCTTTTGATCCTGCCTTTAATGGTAATCGGCTTTGGTTACCTGATGCGGGGGATGGCAAAGCTCGCGGAAAAGCAGGAACAAAACGAGGGGCAAAAAAACAACGGGAAGATCGTTCTGCTTACCGGTTTGGGAGGAATCGTTCTTTTTAACGCGCTGACCTTCTATTTTCTTTACACCTCTTTTCACCAAACCGAAAATTTAAACGAAATGCCCTTTGAGATCTACCAGCTCATCAATCTGATTTTCGGGATCCTTTTCGTGATCTTGGGAAATATTATGCCGAAGGTCAAACGAAACGGTTTGTTTGGCGTCCGCCTCTCTTACAGTATGAAAAACGATGTGACCTGGCAAAAATGCCAGCGGTTTGGCGGGATCGCCTTTATGGTCTGCGGCGTGATTTTGATCGTGACCTCTTTACTGGGTTTTCGGGGAATTGCCGCATCCATTTTTCTGATCGTCCTTTTGCTGGCGTATGTGCTGGCTGTCGTGATCTACTCTTATCAAATTGCAAAAAAATATTGAAAAGAAGGCTTACTTATGAATCGAAACGCGGAAATTCTCTGTATCGGAACGGAAATCCTTATGGGAGATATCGTCAACACCAATGCCGCCTTTATCGCCAAAGAGCTGACGGGGCTTGGGATCAATGTCTATCATCAATCGGTAGTAGGAGATAACCCGAATCGGCTGAAAGAGGCCCTTTCTCTCGCCTTTTCCCGCGCGGATATCGTCATTACTACCGGCGGGTTGGGTCCTACCTATGATGACCTTACCAAGGAAACCATCGCCGGATATTTTCACCGGGAGCTGATCTGTGACCAGCCCTCCTTACAGCGGATCCAAAGCTATTTTGCTTCCATCGACCGCCCGATGACCGAAAACAACAAAAAGCAGGCGATGATGCCAAAAGACGCTGTCATCCTTCCAAACGACAACGGCACGGCGCCGGGCTGTATCATCGAAAGCGAAGGAAAAACCGCCATTATGCTTCCCGGACCGCCCAGAGAGATGTCGGCTATGTTTTTGGACTCTGTGGTCCCCTATTTGCGCCAAAAAAGCGATCACTCCCTCTTTTCCCATAACCTTCGTTTTTACGGTATCGGCGAATCCCAGCTTGAGGATATTTTGCGCCCCCTGATGGAAAAGAGCTTAAATCCTACGGTGGCGCCTTACGCCAAAACCGGAGAAGTTATGCTCAGAGTTACCGCAAGCGCTAAGACGGAAGCGGAAGCGGAAGAAAAGATGGCGCCGGTGATCGCGCAAATCAAAGATCAGGTAGGCGAGTATCTTTACGGCACCGATGTAGACAGCCTTCAACAGGCAGTAGTAGCCCTGCTCTCTAAAAAAGGGCTGAAAGTGGCTACAGCGGAAAGCTGCACCGGCGGAAAAGTCTCCGAAGCATTGACTCAGATTGGCGGCGCGTCCGGCGTCTTTGAATGTGGGATCTGCGCCTACAGTAACCGGATCAAACAGGAGCTTTTGGGCGTAAAGGAAGAAACTTTACAGAAATACTCCGCCATTTCTGCCGAAACTGCCGTGGAAATGGCGAAGGGGATCCGCAAAGTGACCGGCGCCGACATTGGTGTATCGGTTACCGGAAACGCCGGTCCTCTCCCTTCTGAGGGAAAACCGGTGGGGCTCGTTTATCTTGCGGTGGAAAGCGACGCGTTCTCTACCGTGATCGAGACACATTACGGTCGAAAGGATAAAGATCTTAGGGAACTAATCCGGTATCGATCCACTTTAGCCGCATTGGACTTAATACGCAAAGCGGCTAACGCCCTTTGATTCCGGCATAAAAAAGGCTTTCTTAAAACCAACCGGTTTTAAGAAAGCTTTTTGCTATTTTGCTAACATTTCAGCCATTTCGCTTACAATAAACGCGGCATCATCGGCGGCGATTTCTTTAAACTGCTCATACAGCATTTCTCCCCCGTCTCCCGCGTTGTCGGAAATGCTTCGGATGACCACGAACGGGATCTCACTGCTGACGCAAACGTGAGCGACAGCCGCTCCTTCCATCTCGATAGCCAAAGGCTGTGTACGGAACACAATGTCATCTTTGACTTTTTGATCGGCGATAAACTGATCCCCAGTGGCGATCCGGCCCATAAAAAACCGGATATTCCGCTTTTCGCATGCCGCTTTTGCCGCCTGCACCAAAGTTTCATCCGCCGAAAACGCCTTTAAAAAGGGAGTGCTTTGCGCAAGGATATCCGGATCCATATCGTGGTACACCGCATCCGTCGAGATCACAATGTCCCGGATCGCCGTCTCCCCTGCACCTCCGGCAACGCCGGTATTGACGATAGCATCCGCCTTAAAATGGCCGATCAGCAGCTGTGCCGAAATAGCGGAATTCACTTTTCCGATTCCGGAACAAACCAACACTGCCGGCATTTCGCAAAGTGTGCCTTCATAAAAAGTTCTTCCGGCTACGACGGTTTCTTTTACATCCTTCATTTTGGTCAGAAGCAGGGAGATTTCCAGTCCCATCGCCCCTACGATTCCCAACTTTTTCATTGCGTCCTCCTATTTTGTCTGAACCGTTCCGGTTTACTCCGGAATGTGTTCCTTTTTGATCCCAAAAATCATTCTCAGCAATCCGGAAATATATTTCGGACTTTTTACCACAACGATTTTCATAAACACCATTCCTTTCCGTATCAAAGCGTTTTCTCTTTATTTTACGCAAAAGGAATCATTTTCGTTCCTTCTCCCGCTCCGAGAGGATCACAAGAAGGCACCCTTCCTTAACGGAAACCACTGCGGGCTCCTTGACACGGTGGTTGCTGACCCCTAAAGGGAAAAAGGGGGTCAATGTCCCATCGGCGAGGTCGTATTCTCCGCCGGTAATGGTTACCCCCTTTGCCTCTTTGCCAAAAGCAAACACCGAAAAATATCCGTACCCTTGGGGGATCTGGATACTCTCGTTTTGAATCAGAAAGATCCGGTGGGATTCATCCGCGATCTCTCCTCTGGCATGGTGCTGTACAAGATAAGCAAGAGACTGGATATTCGCTATACTATGATCGAACCGGCCGCCCAGTGCGCCCAAAAGCAAAAAGGAACGAAATCCCCGCCGAAGTCCTTCCTTTATGGCGAGCATGGTATCGGTATCATCCTTTTGAACCGGAAAGATCCGGCACTCTTCCAGATCGGGGACCTCGTTTAAGGAATCCCGGTCTCCAAGCCAAAGGTCCAGCGGCCGCTCCAGCGCCTTGGACAGCAAATAGCCTCCGTCGGCGCCGATACAAAAATCATCCTCGCGCAACAGGCTTTTTAAGTACGCAACGTCCCAGTATTCTCCGGCGGAAAAAATAACGCATCGTCTCATTGCCATATCAGCGCTCCCAATCCTTGATCTTGGCGGCTTCCTCGTATAAAGCACAGTAACTCGAATGACGGCTTTTGGGGATTTGGCCATCCTCGACGGCTTTTACCACCTGGCACCCTTTTTCCGTCCGATGGGAACAGTCTTTGAAAAGACACGCCTCGATATACGGAGAAAATTCCCGGAAACAAAACGCGAGCTCTTCTTTTTTGATGATCTCGTATTTTCCTATTTCCACTGTTCCAAATCCCGGTGTATCCGCCACATATCCCCCTTCGGGCAAAGGGAACATTTCCACATGCCGGGTGGTATGACGGCCTCTGCCCAGTTTTTCGCTGATCTCGCCGGTTTTCAGGGAAAGAGAGGGAAAAAGCCGGTTTAACAGAGTAGATTTTCCCACCCCTGTATTGCCCACCAAAAGGGTCACCTTCCCTTTCAGGCGATCATAAACCGCCTTGTCTTCCTTTCCGTCAGGATCGATGTAATAGACGGAAAATCCCGCTTTTTGATAAACGGAGCCAAAAGACGCTCCGTCTTTGAGATCATTTTTTGTGATCGCCAAAATCGGCTCGATCTCCTTTTTCTCACAAACGGCGATGAGCTGATCCAAAATAAAAAAATTGGGTTCCGGCTCCGCCGAAGCGACGACAAATAAGACTTGGTCCAGATTAGCGGCAGGAGGCCGAAGAAATTGATTTTTTCTGGGCAGGATCTCCATCACCGTCTGATCCTCTATGGTGACGAAATCCCCCGTAAGAGGGGTGATTTCCTGTTTCCGAAACACCCCTCTCGCTTTGCAGGCGATGACCTTCGTTCCTGTATCCACATAATAAAAACCGCTGATGGCTTTTATAATTCTTCCTTTTTCCATATTATTCTACCACCGAAGCGTCTGGTCTGTCCACGATATTGGGATCGGAAACAGAGGGCGGCGCCGAAGGCGTCTGAGAGGATTCTTCGGAAGAAGAGCTTTCCTCAAATGAGGAACCAGGCTCCGGCTCTAAAGCGCTGTAGAAATAGCCTTCGGTCTGCTCAATGGTCCCGGCTTCAAAATCCGCCTTGTATTCCGCGTATTTGACTCCATCCAACGACAGCGTCACTGTCTGAGTGCCGTTTCCTTTGATGACGATCATATACCGCCGGTGTTCTCCGGGATTGACCGTGTAGCTGTCGGTCCCTTCGCCGTCCATATACACTACCATACTGTATTCGCGGTTGGCGGCATTGCTCGGGAAGTCTACCGTAAGGTTGATCTCTTTATAATAATCCGATCCGTTGCTGACTTCCAAAACAACGGTATCCCCTTCCGTAATATACTCATTTCTGGCGATGCTCTGGGTCAAAACCGTTCCCGGCTCCTGGTCGCTGTCGATCTCCTCGGTTTCCACTACCAGTCCCAAAGATTCCAAAAGGGATTTGGCTTCTTCCATTTTCTGGCCGATGACATAGGGCATTTTATTGGATGCGCTGATGACCGCGCGGCTTACATATAAGATGACCTGACTTCCCTTTTCCACCTGGGTATCCGCCGGAGGATCCGATCGGATTACGCAATCCGGAGGTACAGACTCGTCCAGCTGGGTCCGGATATTATAATCCAACCCCATATCGTAAAGGATCTGTTCCGCCTCGGATACATCCTTTCCGGTGAGATCAGGGACATAAATGGTGGTGATCCCTTCGCTGACTTTGATCTTTACGGTGCGATCCGCTTTGACCTTCAAGCCCGGCTGAACATTTTGCTCATAGATCACGCCGGCGGGATATTCGTCGGTCATCGCCCGTTCCTCGATCACGAAATTGAACTGTTTATATTCGTCCATATCCTTGATCTCATCATAGACGCTTCCCACTAAGTTGGGCATAATGGTATCGGGCACTTTCTCCTCTTTATTCCAGTAAAAGAACCACAAAACCACCAAAATCGCTGTGATCCCACAGGCAAAAGCAATTCCAAGTAAAATGGAAATGGTGGGGCTTCGTTTGATGACAATTTTCTTTTCCACTTGCATCTCCTCGTTTCCCTGGATCACATCCACCGATCGGTTATATTCCTCCGGCACAGTCTCCTCCATCAGATATTTGTACGCAAAAACGATAGACGGGTTTTGTTTGAACTCATCGATAGCGTTTAACATCTCTTTCGCCGAGCGGTAGCGAAGATTCCGATCCCGCTGCATCGCTTTTTCGACGATCTCGCAAAGTCCGGTAGGAAGGTCGCTTACTCGCTGGGAAAGGGGTATCGCGCCACCTTTCATATGTTTTAATGCCACTTCCTCAGGCGTCGTCCCGTCAAAGGGAACGCTCCCGCAAAGCATTTCGTACAAAAGGATACCCACCGAATAGATATCGCTTTTTACATCTGATTCCTCTCCGCAGGTTTGCTCCGGACTAATGTAATGAACCGAGCCGATCGCCAAATCGCCCATAGAGCGAATATCCTCTCTTGCGAAACGGGCGATCCCAAAATCCATCACCTTGATGGAGCCGTCCCGTAAAAGCATAATATTCTGCGCCTTGATATCCCGGTGGATCACTCCATGCTCATGGGCATGATCCAACGCTTTCAAAACCTGTGTAATAAAAAAGAGAGCGTCTTTCCAGCGAAGCTTTCCTTGATGATGGATATACTGGAAAAGGGTGATCCCGTCGATATATTCCATCACAATGTACTGATCCGCACCGGTAAAGTTGACATCATATACCTGAACGATATTGGGATGGTTCAGCATCGAAACCACTTTGGATTCGTTGCGGAAACGCCGCACGAATTCCTCGTTGGTGAGATATTCCTGTTTTAAAATTTTTACGGCGACAACTTTCTCCTCAACCAGATCAAATGCCTCAAAAACGTTGGCCATTCCGCCGCTGCCAATCAACTTGCGAAGCTCATAGCGTTTATTCAAGGTCTTTCCGATATATTGATCCATTTGTACCTCCTCGCGCATTATGGCACTATCCTTCTACAATCACAACGGTAATGTTGTCATAACCGCCCCGATCGTTTGCCCGGTGAATCAAAGACTCTGCCGCTTCCTCCGGCGAACCGACGGAAAGGATCGCTTCGATCTCCTCGTCCTCAACACAGCCTGTCAATCCGTCGCTGCATAATAACAGGCGAAAACCGGGCAGTAGCTTTGTATCAAAAAAATCCACGTCTAACGACTCGCTGATCCCTACCGCGCGGGTCAATTTATTCCGATCCGAATGATTTTTCGCTTCCTCAGGCGTGATCTCCCCACGATCCAACAGATACTGCACACGGGAATGGTCCTTGGAAAGCTGCCGCAGCCCATCCTCTTTGGAATACAGATAGATCCGGCTGTCCCCCACTGTGGCGCAATACGCTTTCTGCCGGAGTAAAAAGGCCAGTACCACCGTTGTTCCCATACCAGACAGCTCGGTATGCTCCGAAGCGATCCGATAAATATTACTGTTGGCGCTGTAAAAGGCGCGTATCAACATCGGCTTTATCTTTTCTTCGGTCAGATTTTCCGAAAAGGATTCCTCCAGCGCTTGGGTGATCGCTTTTTTCGCGATGCTGCTGGCGCGCTCGCCTCCGTTTTCACCCCCCATGCCGTCACAAACCACCGCAAACCCTGCGCCGGGTCCCAGCGCCATGATCCGAAAGGCGTCCTGATTGGAATCCCTGTGTAAACCGATATCGGTTTTTCCTACGATCTTCAAAAGCCGTCCCCCCTATGTTCGTTTGTCTGCGTATCTGCTTCCCGCCGCAGCTGCCCGCAGGCCGCGTTGATGTCCGCTCCCAGGGTTCTGCGAACGGTCGCATTGATATGATGATCGGTAAGTACCTTTTGAAAAGCGTAAAGCCTTTGCTTCCCGCTTTTTTGGTAACCGGCTTCTCTGACATAATTGACGGGGATCAAATTGACATGACACAGCTTTCCCCGCAGCAGCTTCGCCAGCGCCAACGCATTTTTCTCACTGTCATTGACTCCCCGGATCAAAGCGTATTCATAAGAGATCCGGCGGTGGGTCTTTTCGGTATACCGGTCGCAGGCCTGTAACAGGGATTCCAGAGGATACCGGTGATTTACCGGCATGATCTCATCCCGCGTTTCGTTGTCGGAGGCATGCAGCGACACGGATAAGGTAAGCTGCAAATTCTCCTTCGCCAGCGCGTCGATCATCGGAACCAACCCGCATGTAGAAAGAGAGATATGACGGTATCCGATATTCAATCCGTCTTTGGATGTGACCAGCTTTAAAAAGCGGAGAACGTTTTGATAATTGTCTAACGGCTCCCCGATCCCCATCAGCACCAAATTGTGAATGGGCTCTTTCGTGTTCCGCATAACCTCATAAACCTGCCCGAGCATCTCCGATGGGAGAAGATCCCTCTGGTAGCCGGCCTTGGTGGAAGCGCAAAAACGGCACCCCATTTTACAGCCCACCTGACAGGATAAGCAAAGACTGTTCCCATGCTCATAGCGCATCCTTACCGTTTCTACATACTCCCCGTCGGGAAGGGAAAACAGGTATTTGATGGTCCCATCCAACGCGGAAACCAGCTTTTTTTCTATGGTCAGATTTTGCAGCTTTCCTTTTTCCCTCAGCTTCTCCCGAAGCGTAATGGGAAGGTCGCTCATCTCGTCAAAATCCAAAACCCGTTTTTGGTGAAGCCAGGAAAAGATCTGCTTTGCGCGGAAGGAAGGCTCCCCCCATTCTTTTACCAAAGTGGTCAATTCCTCGAGATCCATTGACCGTATATCCTTCCTCATATTCCGCCTCCTTTATTGTTTTCGAAGCCGGGCAACAAAAAACCCGTCGTTTTCCCCCTCATCCGGAAAGAAGGTTTTCATCCCTTCGCCCTCTTTGGAAAAAGGGAGCGGATCCAGCGAAAATTCCGGATGCCGGTCTAAAAACCAGCTGACCTGCTCTTCGTTTTCCCGTTTGTTCAGCGAACAGGTAGAGTAAACCAAAATACCCTTGGATGAAAGATATTCCGCGCCGTTTTCCAAAATGTCCCGCTGGGTAGAAAGCAAAGCTGCCTCTTCACATCCGTCCCGGTATTTGATCTCCGGCTTTCTTCCGATGACCCCCAATCCCATGCATGGAACGTCACACAAGACCCGGTTCGCAGTGCCAAGTTCTTTTTGAAAGACACAGGCGTCCCCCGCTTTCGCCGTAATGGAATGTAAGGAAAGGCGCTCTGCCCCTTTTTGGATCAACTCCACTCGTTTGGGATACAAGTCAAAGGAAAGGATGTTTCCAACATCCTTCATCTTCATCGCCGCGGTAAAGGATTTGGAACCAGGCGCTGCGCAAAGATCGAACACCGTCTCCCCTTCTTTGGGATCCAACCCTTCCACACAAAACTGGCTTGCGGCATCCTGAACGTAAAAAAGTCCCTCTCGAAACTCGGCCAGATCCGAAAAACCGCCGCTGTCTTCTAAAATCAGACAGTTTGGAAGCAGCGGATGAGGTACCGGCGAAAATCCGTGGTCTTCTAACCGTTTCGCCGCATCCTCTGGAGTGATCTTTAAGGTATTGACCCGCAAAAAGACTTTGGATGGGGCCAAAGCGCTTTGTAAAATCAAAACCGCCTTATCCGGCCCATAGTCCCGGATCAAACTGTTTAAAACCCAGGCTGAAACCGAGTACTCTACCTCTAACCGCTCTTTGGGATCCTTTGGAAACACCAATTTTCCGCCGTTTCGAAGAAAGCTTCGCAAAATGCCGTTGACAAATCCTGACGCGCTTTGAAACCGGGATTTTTTTACCAGCTTTACGCTCTCGTTGACTGCCGCAGACGGAGGAATGTGGGCGGCGAAAGCGAGCTGGTATAACCCTAACTCCAACGCCGTCAGCACCGGCGGATCCAGCTTTTGGACCTTTCGGCGGGAAAGGCTTTCAATTTGGTAATCCAAGGTCCGTTTCCGCTCGATCACACCGTAAAACAGCCGGGTCGCCAGCCGCCGGTCCTCGGCGGAAGGGGCATATTCCGAAAGGAGCGCGTTTAACGTCAGATTGGTATATCCGCCCTCATAAAACCGCAAAAGCCCCCGATAAGCAATTTCTCTTCCTTTCATGACCGTCTCCGATTGGAAAGAAGTATCAGTCTTGCAAGGTTTGCAAGGGCGACGATCAACGAAGCCAAATAGGTCATAGCCGCCGCGGAAAGCATTTTCTTCGCGCCGGAAAGCTCCTCCCCTGATTCCAAAATGCCATTGGTTTCCAAAATCTGAAGGGCTCTCTTGCTGGCGTTAAACTCCACCGGAAGGGTAATCAGCTGGAAAAATACCACCACCATAAACAAAATGATGCCGATATCCACCAAAATCCCCAGTCCGAATACCAACCCCAAAATCGCCAACGGAAAGGCAAGCTGGGAACCGATGTTGGTCACCGGTATGATCGCGTTTCGTATCGTAAGAGGGAAATACCCCTGGGCGTATTGGATCGCGTGACCGCACTCATGCGCCGCGACGCCGATCGCCGCCACCGAAGTGGAGGAATAGGTGGACGCAGACAGCCGAACTACCCCGCTTCTCGGATCGAAATGGTCGGTGAGCTCCCCCGCGACCTGTTCGATACCGACCTGCTGCAGCCCGTTTCGGTCCAAAATCTGCCTTGCCACCATAGCCGCCGTAAGCCCCCGAAAGGAATGGACCTGACTGTAACGGTGAAAGGCGGATTTGACCTGGATTTGTGCCGCAAGGGCGATCAATACCGCCGGCAAAACCAAAATCAGATAATACGGATCAAAAAACAAACCATCACTCCCCTAATTTTTCGCCGGCTGACGCCGGCTTTCCCCGCAGAAAATCCGCCGCGGGAAGGCGTTTTCCTCCTTCATACTGTACCGAAAGGAACTCCACCGCACCTTCTTTACAGGCTACGATCAATTTCTCGTCTGAAAGAAGGGTTCCCGGCTCCCCCTGGCCATCCGCCAGGCGGCTTTCATACACCTTCAGGCGCTTTCCCTTATAGGTGGTCGTCGCGCAGGGCCATGAGCTCAGTCCCCGGATCTGGTTATGCACTTCTCTTGCCGTACGGTTATAATCGATGGGAGAAAGCTCTTTTGTCAGCATGGGCGCGTAACAGGAAAGGGCGTCGTCTTGTTTTTTGGGTGTCAGCGTGCCTTCCTCTAATTTCTTTAACGTCGACAGCAGTAAAGGGGCTCCCATCTCGGAAAGACGCGCGTACAGAGAGTCCGCCGTTTCGTTTTCCCCGATAGGGGTTTCCACCTTTTCCAGCATATCGCCGGTATCCAGCCCTTCTCCCATGAACATGGTGGTGATCCCGGTCTTCGTCTCGCCGTTTAAAATACACCACTGGATGGGACCGGCGCCCCGGTACTTGGGAAGAAGCGAAGCGTGAACATTGATGCAGCCATATTGGGGAAAGGACAGTACGCTTTTGGGTAAGATCTTCCCGTAAGCCGCGACAACGATCACGTCTGGATTCAGTTTTCCCAGAATTTCCACGGTTTTTTCATTTTTCAGGGATTTTGGCTGAAAAACCGGAATGTTATACTGTAAAGCCAGTTCCTTTACGGGCGGAGGCGTTAAAATCTGCTTTCTTCCCACCGGTTTGTCCGGCTGAGTAAAAACGCCGGTGACCGTATAACCTGGCTGCTGGATTAAAGCATGAAGCGAAGGCACAGCAAACTCCGGTGTTCCCATAAATACAATATTCATCCGTTTATTACTCCTTTTTCACTTTAAGGGAAAATTTCCGTTTGGGTTTTTCCTCCTGCCGGTACAGATCGGTTGCCAGATCCTTAAAGATCTTCCCATCCAGATGGTCGATCTCATGGCAAAACGCCCTCGCCAAAAGCTCGCTCCCGCTTTTTTCAAACCAGTTTCCGTACCGGTCCTGCGCTTTGACTGTCACAAAATTGGGCCGTTTGACAATTCCATACTCCCCGGGGCAGGACAAGCATCCTTCATTTCCCTCCTGTACCCCCGAAGAAGCAACAATTTCCGGATTGATAAGCTCAATCAGCCCGTCTCCCGTATCGATAACGATAGCGCGCTTTAATACGCCCACCTGAACAGCGGCTAAGCCTACGCCTTCGTATCGATACATGGTCTGGGCCATATCGTCTAACAAAATATGAAGTTTCTCATCAAAAGCTTCTACCTTGCGGGAGTGCTTCCGCAGGATCTCGTCGCCTTCCAAAACGACTTTGCGATACGCCATAGGTTCCTCCTTAATCGATCTCTCCGTTTAAATCCACGGTTACAGTACAACGTTTGATTTTATTTTGGGAAAAAGCTTCAATGATATTTTCCCGAAGCAAAGCGCGAAAACGCTTTGTGTTTTTGCATTTTAGTAAGATCCGGTAACGAAACTTTCCGTTGAGCCGGTATATGACCGGACGGGTAACCGGATACAATACAATGGGAATATCCTTTTGAGAGGAAAAACAGCGATACAGCTTCTGGTACAGATTTTCCGCCGATCGTTTCACATCCTCTTCCTTTACACCGGAAAAGGAAAGCTTGGCAATGTCGCAAAACGGCGGCAGGAGGGATGCTTTCCGCATAATCATTTCCTCTTCATAAAAGGAAAGGTAATCCTGATGCGCGGCGGCTTGGATCACGCTATGATCCGGCGAAACCGTCTGGATCACCGCCTCCCCGCCCTTTTGGAAACGCCCGGAGCGCCCCACTACCTGGGTGATCAGAGAAAAGGTCTTCTCTCCGCTCCGATAGTCTCCGGAATAAAGGTACTGATCTCCGTTTAAAACCCCCACCAAAGTGACTTTCGGGAAATTCAACCCCTTCGCCACCATCTGGGTCCCCACTAAAATATCGTATTCTCCCGCTTCAAAGGCGGAAAATTTTTCTTCGTAAGCATACCGGGAATACACCGCGTCTGTATCCATTCGAAGCAGCCGCGCCTCAGGGATCCGCGTATGGATCAGATCCTCAATCTTCTGGGTTCCGGTACCCATCAGCCTGATGTGATTGGAACCGCAGGAGCCGCATGGCTCTTCCAGCCGTCTGGTGTAGCCGCAGTAATGGCACATCAAATACCCGTTGGCTTTATGGTAGGTCAGCGAAACACTGCAATTAGGGCACTGGATCTCTTTTCCGCAGTCGATACAAATTCCAAAGGTGGAGTATCCCCGCCGGTTTAACAGCAAAATCGACTGTTCCCCTCGCTGGTAAGTCTCCAAAAGCTTTTGAGAGAGAAGGCGGCTGAAAGTATCGAAATGAAACTGCTGTTCCTCGTTTTTCATATCCACCAAATATACCTTGGGAAGTTCTCCTTTCCCATACCGGTTTTCCAGCGTAAAAAGATGGTACCTTCCCGTTTTTGCCGCGTAGTAGCTTTCTACCGAAGGAGTCGCGGAGGCCAAAAGCAAAAGGGCATGATGCATCCCGCACCGAAGCTTTGCCACATCTCTGGCATGATAGCGGGGTGACCGGTCGGAGCGATAGGAGCTTTCTCCTTCTTCATCCATAATGATTAACCCGAGCCGTTTGACCGGAGCGAAAATGCTGCTTCGGGTCCCGATCACGATGGAAGCGGCTCCATCTCGGATCCGCTTGTATTCGTCGAGACGCTCTCCCATAGATAAACCGGAATGCAAAACGGCTACCTGGCTGCCAAAAAGCCCCCGAAAACGCCGCAAAAGCTGGGGTGTCAACGAGATCTCCGGAACCAAAAGCAGCGCCTGCTTCCCGCTTTGAATGACATGCTGGATCAAAGCGATAAAAACCTGGGTCTTTCCGCTTCCGGTGACGCCGTAAAGAAGAGCCGCCGCCGCGTCGGGCTTTTGATACAGCTGGATCAGATCCCGCAGCACCGCGTCCTGTTCCTTTGTCAGCACAGGAAAGGCAGCGTTTTCCTCCGCCGTCGTTTTGGGCAGACGGTAGGTTTCCTTATAAAAGGATGTCAAAACTCCTTTTTTCAATAACGTTTTGACTACCGCTTCAGTCACACCCGCAAAGTACGCAACTTCTTTTTCCTCTGCCGCTCCTACCTGTTCCAGTATGGAAACCACTTCCCTTTGCTTTGCGGTCAGGGATGAATCTTCCGAGGAAGCGTTTTCGGAAAGGCGCACCATTTTTTTCATCTGATCCTTGACTTTCCGGGATGCCAAAGACTGGCGTTTTAATAACCCCTTCTTCTCTAAGGATAGTGCTGTCGCGTAAAAAGGAGAGGATCCCATAAACAGCTGGTCGGCTTCTTTTTGCGAAGCGGTATGCATAAGCAGAGACAAAAGCTCCTGCTCTTTTTGGGAAAGAAAAATCGTCTCCTCTTCCTTCTTTTTCTCCAGCACAAAGGTGGTCTTAAGATCATAAAACAACCCGGCGGGAAGAAGTACTCGAACGCCGTCGTAATAGCTGGAAAAGCAGTGATCCGCCAAAAATTCCAGGATGCGGAATCCTTCCTCGTCCACCACCGGCTCGGCATCCAAAACCGTCAGAACAGGCTTGCAGCGATCCTCGTCTTGCTCCTCTCTGATTTCAAACACCAGCCCCTCTACCATGCGGTTTCCCCGCCCGAAAGGGACGATCACCCTTA
>CALWZB010000052.1 GCA_944385915.1 uncultured Clostridia bacterium
ACCAACGCCCTGCGCCTCAAACGATTTGTTCCTAAATTTTTTAAGGATACAACCACGAACCCGAACAAAGCCTGCGAAGGGAGCTGCCCTGTTACAGAGAGCTGCCCCGCGGTTTTGGCGGAAGAAAGGAGTACAAAAATGAACAAAGTTATGAAAATTGAAGGTATGATGTGTGCCCATTGTCAAAACCGGGTCTCCAAAGCGCTAAACGACATCCCCGGCGTCACCGCCACGGTAGATCTGGAAAACGGCTCCGCTTCTGTGCAGGCGGACAGCAGTGTCAGCGACGAAATGTTAAAAAAAGCGGTGACTGACGCGGGCTACACCGTCGTGTCCATCTCCTGATGAAAGCGGATCGGAAAGCCGTCGAACGGCTGATCAAAACGGCACGTGGACAGCTTGACGGGATCTTAAAGATGATCGAGGAGGATCGGTACTGTATCGATATTTCGAACCAAATCTCCGCGGCGGAGCAGGTCCTGAAAAAGGCCAACCGCGAAGTGCTCAAGGCCCATATGGGAAGCTGTGTCGCCGAAGCGATCCAGCAAAACGGCGGCGAGGAAAAGCTAAACGAATTGTTTACAACCCTGGATAAGCTGTTAAAATAAAAAGCGGTCTTCAAAAGACCGCTGATAAAACAAAGGAAAATCCCCGAGGCGCAACAACGCCCCGGGGATTTTTGATCGGCTACAGTGTTTGGACCCACGCCTTGATCTCTTGCTCGGAGACCGAAGGTGCGAATCTTTCCCCGGATACCACCTTAGCATCGGGACAGCATTGTTGCAGAATGGACGCCGTCTTTCCAAGCCCGCTTCCCCCTGAGGTGGCAAATACCGTTATCGTCTTTCCCGACAGGCGGCTTCCCTCTAAAAAGGTCTGGACCACTCTGGGCGCTTCACCCCACCAGATGGGCAAACCTAAAAAGATCCGGTCATATTCTTTGGCATCCACAAACCCCGCCACAGCCGGACGGTTGTTTGGATCTTTCATTTCTACGCTGCTCCGGCTTTGTTTGTTGTGCCAGTCTAAATCCGCAGCGGTATAAGGAATTTCCGGCCGGATCTCAAAAAGATCACCCTTCGTCTGGCTGGCGAGGATCTCCGCCGCTTTTTTGGTATGTCCCTCTGCCGAAAAATAAAGCACTAACGTTTTTGCCATAAAAATCCCTCCTATTTTTATTTTTCCACCGACCAGACATGACTGTCTCCGGCAGATTCTACGGTGTTTTGCGCCATAACGCCCACCAGTGCGTGGGGACGGTACAGTTCTTCAAGATAGGCGACTTCCCCGTCGGTCAGGGTCAATTCCACCGCGCCCGCCGCACCGTCAATATGATGGGGCTTGGTGGCGCCTACCACCGGAGCGGTCACCTTTGTTAAAAGCCATGCCAACGAGATTTCGGTCATTGTGACATTCCGCTTTTTCGCCAACGCCTCCACCCGCTCCAAAATTTTTTGGTCTTCAGCGGCGGTGCCGTCGTATTTCAGCTTGGCGTAATCATCTTCGGCAAGGCGCTTGGATGTCTCTCCCGGGTGTTTGGAAAGCCGGCCTCCCGCCAACGCGCTGTAAGGAGTCAGGGCGATGTTGTCCTCTCTGCAAAGCTTGACCATCTCCCGCTCTTCCTCCCGGAAAATCAGGTTATAATGCCCCTGCACCGAAACAAAGGAGGCAAATCCTTCCCGCTCCGCCAAGGCATTCGCCTTAGCAAGCTGGTACGCAAAGCAGTTGGAAATGCCGATATACCGGGCCTTTCCCGCTTTTACCATCCGGTTTAAGCCATCCATCATGTCGTACAAGGGCGTATTGTAATCCCACATGTGGTAGATATAAAGGTCCACATAGTCCATGCCCAGATTTTGCAAGCTTTGGTCAAGGCACCGTTCAATGTGCTGCTGGCCGCTCACCTTCGACTGGATCTCGCTTTGGGTGCGGGGAATGAATTTGGTTGCAACCACCACTTCATCCCGGCGGGCAAAATCGGAAAGCGCCCGTCCTACATACTGCTCGCTGGTGCCGTTTTGGTACCCCATGGCCGTATCGAAAAAATTGATTCCCCGATCCAACGCATAACGCAAAATTTCTCTGGAATGGCTCTCGTCCAGCGTCCAGCTGTGCTGGCCGCTTTTCGCGTCCCCAAATCCCATACACCCAAGGCAGATACGGGACACCGTCAAATCACTGTTTCCCAAACGCGTATACTTCATAGGATCTCCTTTCCTCAAAAAGAAAAACAATCAAAGCATCTTTCAGACACTTTGATTGTATCATTTTCCCTGTTATTTGTCCAATACCCGTTTTTTATCGAGAAAAATGCCTAACAGGTATTATCAAAGGAATCGTTATTCCAGTTCAAAGGCGCCGGTATAAAGCTGATAATAAACGCCTTTTTCGGCGATGAGCTTTTCGTGATTCCCCCGCTCGATGATCCGACCGTGGTCAAGTACCATGATCACATCCGAATTTTGAACGGTGGAAAGCCGGTGGGCAATGACAAAAACGGTGCGGCCTTTCATCAGCCGGTCCATACCCTCTTGAACCAGAGCTTCGGTACGGGTATCAATGGAAGAGGTCGCTTCATCCAAAATCATCACCGGAGGATCCGCCACCGCCGCTCTGGCAATGGAGATCAGCTGGCGCTGACCTTGAGACAAACCGCTTCCGTCTCCTTTCAGCATGGTCTGATACCCCTGAGGCAGCATACGAATAAACCCATCGGCGTTGGCGAGCTTGGCGGCGGCAATACACTCTTCATCGGTAGCCTCCGGATTACCGTAACGCAAATTCTCCATGACCGTCCCGGTAAAGAGGTTGACATCCTGTAAAACGACGCCCAAAGACCGCCGCAGGTCCGCTTTTTTGATCTTATTGATGTTGATATCATCATATCGGATCTTTCCGTCGGCAATATCGTAAAACCGGTTGATGAGGTTAGTGATGGTGGTCTTTCCTGCACCAGTGGCGCCTACAAAGGCGATCTTCTGCCCCGGCTCCGCGTATAGGGTAATATCGTGAAGCACCTCTTTTTCCGGCGTGTAGCCGAAATCCACATGATCCAAAACGATCCGCCCGCTGAGCTTTGTATACGTCAGCGTTCCGTCATGATGCGCGTGTTTCCAAGCCCAAAGGCCGGTGCGTTCCTCGCTTTCGGTCAAAACCCCGTCCTTTTCTACCGCATTGACCAGCATAACATATCCGTCGTCGGCTTCCGGTTCCTCATCCATAAAGGCAAAGATCCGTCCCGCTCCCGCGAGAGCCATAATGATAGAGTTAAACTGATTGGAGATCTGGGAAATGGGATTGGTAAAGCTTCTGGAAAGGGTCAAAAAGGAAGCGATCATACCAAGAGTCAATGTATCGGTCCCAAAAAGGCCCAGATTGGCCACACCCGCAATAGCCATATATCCGCCCAAAACGGCGATGATCACGTATTGGATATATCCCAGCGCCCCCATCATAGGCATCATCGAGCTGGCATAGCCATGGGCATTGCTGGAACTATGCTCCCATTGCCGGTTATGATAACGAAAGTCCTTTTTAGCGTGGTCCTCGTGGCAGAACACCTTAATGACCTTTTGTCCGTTGACCATTTCCTCCACATAACCGTCTAAGTCCGCCAGTGTCTCTTGCTGCGCGATAAAGTAAGAACCGCTCTTTTTGATTACCACCTTGGCGATCTGTAAAATAAAAAAGACGGCGATGCATACGACAAGCGTCAGCCAGACGCTGATATACAGCATGCAGAAAAAGACGGTAACGATGGTAAATACCGAAGAGACCAAATGCGCCATAGACTGGGCGATCATCTGTCTGAGGGTATCGGTATCATTGGTGTATAAGCTCATGATATCCCCATGGGTATGGGTATCAAAATAACGGATGGGAAGGCGCTGCATTTTGCAAAACATATCGTCCCGGATGTTTTTTAAGGTTCCCTGCGCAATCGTGACCATCTTCCGATTATAGATACAGGTAGACAGCGCGCCCACCAGATAAACGGCGCCCATAGCCATCAAGGCATGCAACAGTCCGGTGTAAACCGGATCACTGATGCCCAGCATAGGGACGATATAGCTGTCGATCAGGGTCTGTAAAAACATAGAGGAAGCGGCGCCGGCAACGGCACTGAGCAAAATACAGATCACCACAAAGACCAATTCCTTCCGGTATCCCTTCATATAGGACAACAGCCGCTTTAAGGCGTTGAAATCAAATTTTTCTCTCCTATTCATCCTTGCTCTCCCCTTTCTGCTGAGATTCATATACTTCCCGGTAAATGCTGCTGCTTTGTAAAAGCTCCTCGTGGGTACCGGTATCCATGATCCTTCCCTCATCCATCACTAAGATCAGATCCGCATGCTGGACCGAGCTGACACGCTGGGCGATGATGATCTTGGTGGTAGCGGGGATGTATTCGGAAAACGCTTTTTGGATCACAGCGTCCGTTCTTGTATCCACCGCGCTGGTGGACTCGTCCGAAATCAAAACCTTGGGTTTTTTAAAAAGAGCTCTGGCGGTGCAAATCCGCTGCTTCTGCCCGACGGAA
>CALWZB010000053.1 GCA_944385915.1 uncultured Clostridia bacterium
GATAAAATCAAAAATTTGACCCCATATGAACCAAATGATACCCATTATCGGATCCGTCTGGACGCCAATGAAAGCTATTTTTCTTTTCCTGACTTTCTTCGGGACAAGGTTTGTGACGCATTGAAAACCATTGATCTGAACCGGTATCCCGATCCTTTAGCAGAGGAGCTGACCAAAGCTTTTGGAAACCGTTACGGCGTTTCTCCGAAGCTTGTTACGGCGGGAAACGGCTCTGACGAGCTGATCAGCATCATTACCTCCACCTTTTTGGAAAAAGGGGATACGGTGCTGACCTTTTCTCCGGATTTTTCTATGTATCAGTTTTATGCTTCCCTTTATGAGGCAAAAACGATGGTTCTCGAAAAAAAGGCGCTTCATATCGACGTAAATGAGGCGATCTCATGTATCCAAAAAAACAATATTCGTATGGTGATCTTTTCCAATCCCTGTAATCCCACATCCATCGGACTGTCCAAAGAAGAGACCAAACGGCTTGTTGCTTCGGTGGACGCGCTGGTGGTATTGGACGAAGCCTATATGGATTTTTGGGATCGGAAAGAAAGTCTTTTGGATGTGGTGGATCAGTTTGACAATCTCATCATCCTGAAAACCTGCTCCAAAGCGGTGGGGGCGGCAGCCCTTCGGCTGGGATTTGCGGTCGCCAATCCTACCATTACCAACGCCTTGAGAGCGGTCAAGTCCCCTTATAACGTAAACACCATTTCCCAGATCATGGGAAGCTGTATCTTAAACGAGGGGGAATATCTAAACGCTTGCGAAGACGCGATTAAGGAATCGGTGCGCGCGTTATATCAGATGGTAAAACCTCTGGAGGGAAAGGTGTTACAAAAGATCCATCTCGGAGTGACCAACTTCCTGTTTATCAAAACCGACAAAGCGAAAGAGATTTTCAAAGCCCTTCTACAAGAATCTATTTCCATTCGCTGTTTCGACGGTTATCTTCGCATTACTGCCGGGACAAAAGAGGAAAATGAGGCATTGACCGAAGCGCTTTCGAATATAGTAAGAAAAATGGAGGAAACGTATGCGTAAGGCGGAACTTTCCCGGGTTACCAAAGAGACCGACATCTACGTTTCGGTCAATTTAGACGGAACAGGAAACGCGAACATTGATACGGGGATCGGCTTTTTCGATCATATGCTTACTGCCCTTTGCGTCCACGGTGGGTTCGATTTTGAGATCCAGGTCAAAGGGGATCTTAAGGTGGACTGCCACCACACGATTGAGGACACCGGTATTGTGTTGGGGAGCGCCTTTGAACTGGCGCTCCGGGATACGTTACCCATTCGTCGTTACGGATCGGCATACATCCCCATGGACGAAGCGCTGGGATTTGTGGCGCTGGATTTTTCCAACCGTCCGTTTTTGGTGTTTGACGCGGCGTTTTCCTCGGACCGGATCGGCCAGATGGACACCCAGATGATCGAGGAATTTTTACGGGCGTTCGCTTTTAACGCCAAAATTACCCTCCACAGCAAGGTGCTATATGGCGTTAACGACCACCATAAGGCGGAAGCCCTCTTTAAAGCGCTGGCTCACGCCTTAAAAGACGCGGTGGAGCCGGCTGGAGCCCTGCTCAGCACCAAAGGAGTACTGTGATATGATCGCGATCATCGATTACGGGGCGGGAAACCTTTTCAGCGTCCAAAACGCGTTATCCTATCTCGGCCTTTCCTTTCAGGTCACCAAGGACAAAAAGGCGATCGAAAATGCCGACGGCCTGATTTTACCGGGAGTGGGCGCTTTTCCTGACGCGATGGAAAAATTGAAGGAAAGCGGCTTAGTCGAGGTGATCAAAAACGAGGCGGTCAAAAAACCGTTTTTAGGTATCTGCCTTGGGATGCAGCTTTTGTTCGAAGAAAGCGACGAATTTACTTTGACCCATGGGCTTTCTTTGATTCCCGGAAGGGTGGAAAAGATCGTTTGCCCCTATAAGATCCCACATATGGGCTGGAACCACTTGGAGATCCAAAATACGGATAGCCCGCTGCTTTATGGTATCAAACAAAACGACAGCGTCTATTTTGTCCATTCCTATATGGCGAAAACCACAGCGCCGTATCTTTCGGCAGTTTGTGACTACGGCGTCAAGATCCCGGCTTTGGTGGAACGCGGGACAGTATTCGGCGCCCAGTTCCATCCGGAAAAAAGCGGGGAAGTGGGACTTCGGATCTTAAAAAATTTCGGAGGGCTTGTGAAATGATCATTCTTCCAGCCATTGATATTCATAACAAAACCTGCGTTCGGCTGTACCAGGGAGATTTTGACACCGCCGAGAAGGTTGCCGCCGATCCTTTAGAGACCGCCCGTGCGTTTGAGCGGGAGGGAGCGAGCTGGCTTCATATGGTGGATTTGGACGGCGCCAAGGAACAATCCCCGCAAAACAGAGACATTTTCGTTTCGGTGGCAAAAGAAACATCCTTAAAGGTGGAGCTTGGCGGGGGAATTCGTTCTCTCGATACGGTAGAGGATTACCTTTCCGCTGGGATCAGCCGGGTCATCTTAGGTTCCGCGGCGGTTCAAAATCCCGATTTTGTTCAAACCGCGGCCAAGGAGTACAAAGAGCGGATCGCCGTAGGCATTGACGCCAAAAACGAAAAGGTCGCGGCGGACGGTTGGCTGAATCAAAGCGAGATTCATTATCTGGATTTGGCCAAGGAGATGGAAAAAATAGGTGTAAAGTATATTATCTTTACAGATATTTCCAAGGACGGAACCTTATCTGGCCCCAATTTTTCCCAGCTGAACGCTATCAAAGAAGCGGTTTCATGTTCGATTATCGCCAGCGGCGGGATCCACACCATCGACGACATCAAAAAACTTGCTTCCCAGGGATTTTACGGTGCGATTTGTGGGAAATCTCTCTACCAGAATACGCTCAGCCTGAAAGAAGCATTGGCGGAAGGAGAGAAGTATGCTGAATAAGCGAATTATTCCCTGCCTGGACGTAAAGGACGGCAAAGTGGTCAAAGGGATCAACTTTGTAGGGATCAAGGATGTGGGCGATCCGGTGGAATGTGCGGAAATGTATAGCCGACAGGGCGCCGACGAGATCGTCTTTTTGGATATTACCGCGACCCATGAGGAACGAAAAACCATTGTGGACGTGGTACGGAATACGGCAAAAAAGGTGTTTGTCCCGCTGACGGTAGGGGGTGGCATTTCCTCCGTCGAGGATTTTGCCGCACTGCTTCGTGCCGGCGCCGATAAGGTAAGCATCAACTCGGCGGCGTTGAAGGATCCTGCTTTGATTTCCAAAGCCGCCGACCGGTTTGGAAGCCAGTGCGTCGTGGTAGCGATCGACGCCAAAAAGATGGAGGACGGAAGCTACCATGCTTTTGTCGCCGGAGGACGCATCGACACCGGAGTGGATGCAGTCGCCTGGGCAAAGGAAGCGTGTGAGCGGGGGGCAGGAGAAATTTTGCTCACCTCTATGGATGCAGACGGAACCAAAAAAGGGTTTGACCTGCCTTTATTGAATGAGGTTTGCAGCGTGGTGACGGTGCCGGTGATCGCGTCGGGAGGCTGCGGCACGTTAGAGCATTTTTCCGAGGTGTTTGAAAAGACGGACGCGGACGCCGCATTGGCTGCTTCTCTGTTCCATTACCGGGAACTGACGGTAGGAGAGGTCAAAACCCATTTGCGGGAAAAGAATATCCCGGTCCGGTTATAAGGAGACGCAAAGATGACGGAAAACCAAGATCTGAAACGCTATTTTGAAAAATCATCCCTGATCCCGGCGATCGTGGTGGATGAAAAAACCAAAGAGGTGCTGATGCTGGCGTATATGAACGAAGAAAGCCTCTCGCTCACTTTGAAGACCGGGTACACCTGGTTTTGGAGTCGCTCGCGGCAGGAGCTTTGGAACAAAGGCGCCACCAGCGGCCATGTGCAGAAAGTAAAACGCATTATGGCGGACTGTGACGATGACACATTGTTAGTGATCGTGGAGCAAACCGGCGTGGCTTGCCATACCGGATCGTACAGCTGCTTTTTCAAAGAAATTTGGAGGGATGACCATGAATGAGACGTTAAAGGGCTTGTTTGAAGTGGTAAAACAGCGCAAGGAGCATTTTGAAGAGGGCTCCTATACCTGTTACCTTTTTGACAAAGGATTAGACAAGATTTTGAAAAAATGCGGTGAAGAATGTTCCGAAGTCATTATTGCCGCCAAAAATGACAACAAAGAGGATTTGATCGGCGAGGTGGCGGATCTGACCTACCATGTCTTAGTACTGTTAGCACAATGGGGTGTGGATATCAGCGAAGTGGAAGCGGTCTTAGAGGAGCGGAGAAAGAAGATCGGAAATCTGAAAACGTTTCATGTGAGTGACCATAATACCTGATCGCGGACAGACGAAAAAAGAAAAGAAGTGAAAAGAAAAAACCATTAGGAGGGAGATTCTTGCGCTTCTTTTTTTTTGACGCCGTAAGTATCGGCTATTTGATCTTGTTATTGGGCAGTGGTGTCTACTTTACTGCCGCTCTGCGGGGGCTCCAATTTACCCGCTTTTTTTACGCGTTGAAGGAGACGCTTTTTTCCAAAGGTACCGAAGGAGAAAAAAGCGTCTCTCCGTTCCAGGCAGCCTGTGCCGCGCTGGCGGGGACATTGGGAACAGGAAACTTAGCGGGGGTCGCTACCGCCATTGCCAGCGGAGGTCCCGGCGCCCTTTTTTGGATGGAGCTCTCTGCTTTATTTGGCATGGCGCTCAAATACGCGGAAATTTTGCTGGCTGTCCAGTATCAGAAACGAAATAAAAACGGCGAATTGGTGGGAGGCCCTATGCTTTACATCAAAGATGGGCTCCATAAGCCCAAGCGCGCCGCCTTTTTTTCTCTTGCCTGCATTGCCGCATCCTTCGGGATCGGAAATTTAGCCCAAAGCAACACTGTTGCGGAAAGCTTTCAGCTGACTTTTATGACCCCCAAATGGCTGACGGGGTTGTGGATGGCCGTTTTGCTCTATACAGTGATCTGCGGTGGCGTCAAGCGGATCGGAAAAGTCGCGGAGGCGGTGATCCCGCTGATCACGGTGGTATATTTGGCCGGCTGTGCTGTGATTTTGGCTGTATTCGCTCCAAAGCTTCCTCAAACGGTATCTCTGATTTGGAAAAGCGCTTTTTCTTTTGAGGCACTTTCCGGCGGAATCTTTGGCTTTCTGACTTCCAAAGCGCTTCGATACGGTATTTCCCGGGGAATTTTTTCCAATGAAGCCGGATT
>CALWZB010000054.1 GCA_944385915.1 uncultured Clostridia bacterium
AAACAAAAAAGAAAACAAAAGCAAACAGAAAAAAAAGAAAACAAACTCGAAATATCTCAAAAAAATACCGAAAGCCGCGGCGTATCGGGCGGCGTGCGGAAATTTGACTACCTTTGCCGATTTAGAACGTTTGGTGGATATTATCGAAACAGAAAGTGCTCGTGAGAGATAGCCCTCTTTTTGTTACAATATCGTCATAAAATTCCCCGTAATCTTGGCCAGATAAGGTTGCTTTTCACAAAATGATATGGTAAACTAAAAGAAAAAAGCATTTGACGGGCTTTGTATTTCGAGTACGGGAGGGTGCCCTTGCGGTGTAATGTTTGTTTTGCCCGATGGACAGATCTGAAGCCGTAGAATTTTTTCGGAAGGGATCGACGCTTATGAATGAAAAACTCAAAGAGATGAATGTGGAATTTTTATTTGAAGCGATTTTACAACTCCAGACTATGGACGAGTGTTATCGCTTTTTTGAGGACCTTTGTACAGTTCAGGAGTTAAAGGCTCTTTCCCAGCGGATCTTAGTGGCGAAAATGCTGAGTGAGAACCGGGTTTACAGTGATATTGTTGCCAAAACCGGCGCCAGTACCGCGACCATCAGCCGGGTCAACCGTTCTCTTCACTACGGTTCCGACGGGTACGACATCGTGTTTCGGCGGATGAGTGAAAATGAATAGCGGATATGGAGAATTTTCCGCTTTTTACGACCTTTTGACCTCGGAGATCGATTACGAGGCCAGAGGACGGTATTTTGATGAACTGAACCGGAAGCACGGCGGCAGAAATGGGATCCTTTTGGATCTTGGATGCGGAACAGGAAAGCTCAGCCGGGTTTTCGAAAGGTTGGGCTACGATGTCATCGGCGTGGATGTTTCCGAAGAAATGCTGGCGGTTGCCTATGAGCAAAAGGAAAAAACCGGCGACCAGGTGACTTATCTTTGTCAGGATATGGCGAAGCTGGATCTTTACGGGACGGTGGACGTTGCTGTTAGCGCATTGGACAGCTTAAATCATCTGACCCGATATGAGGATTTTGTGTCGGCACTGGACCGGGTATCGCTGTTCCTCCATCCGGGGGGACTGTTTCTTTTTGACTTGAATACCGTTTACAAGCACCAGCAGGTTTTGGAAAATAAAACCTTTATCTATGATTTTGACGAGGTGTACTGTGCATGGCAGAATACCCTTTTAGATGGCGCTCTCGTGGAAATGGAGCTGGATTTATTTTGGCAGGCGGAGGAAGGTAGTTACGAGCGGTTTTACGATTCATTTGCTGAGCGCGCTTATTCGGAGAAGGAAATAGAAAAGGCGCTTGGGGACGCGGGATTAAGGATTCTTGCCCGCTATGCGGGGGATACTTTTGATGCGCCTAAGGGGGATACGCAGAGGGTGGTTTATGTTACTACCCACTTAAACCCGGAAGGCAGACAGAAAAATTAAGAAAGGACAGAATATAAAGAGGGTAAAAAACGATTATGGCACGCACAGGACATTCTTTGCATACACATGTCCGGAGAAGACGGACAAAAAGAAAATGGATTTTGATTGTATTTTTTATTTTGCTGTTCAGCGGTTTGTCTCTCTGGTTTAGTTTTTATTATCTTTCTGCCGGAGAAGATGGCTTTGGACGGACCTCGGCGGCGGATAATGATACATCCCAGGAAGTCTCAAAGCCCATCAAGCATTCCGACCGGGACCCTTCGTTTGATAAGGCGGAAAAGGTGAGCAGCCGGATCAGCGACGACGCACAGCTCGAGGAGATTCCTTTTGAACCTTTGGTGGAGGAGACGCCGCTGGAAGAGGATGATGTTTTTACCGACGCGGTATTTATCGGAAATTCCAGAACCCAGGGTTTTTCCCTGTATTCAGGGCTGTCAGATCTGCGGGTATACGCGGACAAGGGATTTTCGGTCAATGTATTTTTCACCAAAGATATCTTTAATGGGGAAACGGCGCCGGAGGCACTTCGGGAGGAAACGCCCTTTTCCCGGGTCTATATTATGTTCGGGATCAATGAGGTCAGCTACGATACCACCGAGTCCTTTGCCGATTATTACGGAGACGTAGTGGACGAGCTGAAGGAAATCAATCCGGACGCCATCATTTATATTCAATCTATCCTCCCTGTTTCCAAAGCGAAATCCGATGAAGGGACTTTTACGATGGAAAAGATCCATGCGTTTAACGACGCATTGTATCAGCTTGCGAAGGAAAAAGAGGTATACTATCTGAATGTGGCGGAAAGTATGCTGGATGACAACGGGTATTTGGTGGAAGATGCTTCTACTGACGGAATACATTTGAAAAAAAGCTATGTTGATGTTTGGGTCGCTTACCTTCGAAGCCATAAAGCGAACGTAAACGATTACCATAAAGAGTTACCGGAGGGATAAAGACAAAATGAAACGGATCATCATCTTTGTATTGTTGACGGGAATGCTTTTGTTTTCCTGTCAGGATCAATCCAATCAGCAGGTCGATGTCGCTTCAGCGGCGGAGAATATCGTTTCCGCGCTGGCTTGGGACGACGAACTTGCGTTAGTGGACGACCAGGTGGCTTCTTCTGTTTACAGTATCCCTGACGGACTTGAAGATGTGGCGCTTTATCTCTCCAGCGGCGCCACCGCTGAAGAGGTGGCAGTGTTTTCGTTCTCGTCAGAGGATAAAGCGAAAGAGATGGAACAAAATTTAAAGAGCCGCATCGACAGCCAGATCGCGGGATTTTCCGATTATGTTCCTGATGAGGTACCGCGTTTGGAAAGCGCTGTGATCTACCGGAGCGGAAGGTATGTGGCTTTTTGCGTGAGCGGCGATGAAAATGCCCAAAAAGAGGTGGAAGCCCAGTTTTAACTGGCGCCTTTTATCCCATCGTGTATGAAATAAAAAATCCCCCGTAAACGGGGGATTTTTTATTTGTGTTTTTTATTCCGCCGGATTCTTGATCTCTTCGGGAAGATTTAAAAAAACAGAAGCGAAAAACATTCCATCCTTCCAGCAAAAATCCGTTGTCCCGCCATATTGATCGGCGATGTACCGGATCGATTGGGCGCCGATTCCGGTGCGGTTTCCTTTACAAGGATAACATCATTTTGCCACTGTTGGGATTGCTGTTTGGCTGTCTGTTCGGCGTGGGGTTAGCTTATATCTCTGTGCGCACCATAGAAGCGGGTGCAGAGCATTTTATGCGTTCACCCAACCTGACCGCCTGTCTGATTTCCTGTGCGATTGGCGCTGTCTTTGCTTTGTTTGTCAATTTGTATGCGCTCAGACGGATCCGCCGTCTCAGCCTTACCAATGTGGCTTCCAATTAAAGACGCCGGGGCGCGTTTACGAAAGGAGTATGTATGGACCCTGCAATGGTTATCAGGCCGATGGATGTTCGGGGGACCGTTCCGGTCCACGGACCGGCATACCGGCAGTTTGGCGGCGCCACCAGCTGTGTTTTTCTCCGCGCCGGTTATAACATATCATTTTGGACGCTGGTTCTGGGATGCTGACGCAGCCGGCTGACTCTTTCTTAAAGGGAAAGCGGTTTTCCCTTCTTTTGACCCATGCGCATGCGGATCATCTCATCGGTTTTCCTATGTTTCCGCCTCTGTTTTGTGAGGATGTTCAGTGCGATGTGTATTTAAAAACGCGAAACGGCCTTTCCGCCAGGGAACAGGTGGAGCGGCTGATCTCTCCGCCTCTTTGGCCCATTGATACCAGCGGCATGAAGGCAAAGCCTTCCT
>CALWZB010000055.1 GCA_944385915.1 uncultured Clostridia bacterium
ATGTCCCTATGACCATCATCCTCACCAACTGGTTTCACCAAAAACACGGTACCGTTACCAGCATCACGCTAAGCTTCAGCGGTCTGGCGGGCGCTGTATGCTCCCCCTTGCTGACCTATCTGATCCAGGAGATCGGATGGCGCAACGCCTACCTTGGTATGGCGCTGCTGTTATTCCTTTTCGCACTGCCTTCTGTTTTATATCCCTTTACCGCCCGTCCTGAGGATATGGGCGTTTCTCCTTACGGAGAAAGCAAAAAGATGGAAACGGCCAAAGCCGCCGCCCCTATCCCTTTTTCCTATCGAACCGTCTGTTTTCTCTGCTTTTGCGGAATGTCGCTGCTCCATACGACCATTGCCGGTATTGCCCAGCATTTTACCGGATTTTCCGCGAGCCTTGGAATGTCAGCGGAAGTAGGAGCGTTAATGATGTCCCTCTCTATGGCGGGAAACATCGGCACCAAGCTGTTTATCGGCTTTTTAAGCGATCGTTTCGGCCCGGTCAAGGCAAGTGTTTTTATGATCGGCGTCAACGCGTTTGCCTTGTCTATGCTTTGGTACGGAAGCGTAAACGGATCGGTTGCTTTGCTGTATTTCGCATCTTTTTGTTATGGTTCGGTGTACTCGGTGGGCGCAGTGGGATTTTCTCTTCTTTGCCGCTATCTGTTCGGAACCGAAAATTATCCGAAGGCATATGCGGTATCCGGCCCGCTGATCAATGTGGGAAGCGCTCTTTCCCTTCCCCTGATCGGCTATCTGTACGATTTTACCGGAAGCTATATCAATATGCTGTGGATCGGTTTGCTCATCCACTGTGTTGATCTCATTTTGCTGTGGGTGGCGCTGAAAAAACGCCCAAAACGGTCTCAATGACGCTTCCAAAAGGAGGCTACTATGAAACAAACCGCAATCATCTTAGCGCCGGGCTTTGAGGAGGGCGAGGCGCTTACCATCGCCGATATCCTTCGCCGGGCAGACATTGCCTGCGACCTTATAGGATTCACCCTTGAGGTCGAAGGAGCGCACCAGATTCTGGTGCGCTGTGACAAAACATTAGAGCAGTTCGTGGCTGCGGACTACGACATGGTCATTCTCCCCGGCGGGATCCCCGGTGCCACCAATCTAAAAGACAGCGATCGCACGATAGAGATCCTTCAAAAGATGAGTGAATCCGGCAAAAAAGTCGCCGCCATCTGCGCCGCTCCTATCGCGCTGGAACGGGCGGGACTGCTCAAAAACAAAAATTACACCGCCTATGTGGGCTACGATGAAAAGATCAAAGACGGGCACTATCAAACCGATATCGTGGTCAAAGATCAAAACCTCATCACCAGCAGGGGCCCTGCTACCGCCTACGCTTTCGCTTACGCACTGGTAGACGAGCTTGGCGGCGACAGCCTTGCGGTAAAAAACCGTATGGTTTATTTCAATGCGTTTGAAGAGGTGCAGTAAATGGCAAAGGCAGCGGTATTGATGGCCACCGGCTACGAAGAAGGAGAAACCCTTACCATCGTGGATATCCTTCGCCGGGCAGGAGTGGAATGCAGCATCTTTTATTTCGGAGAGGACCCGTGGGTCACCGGTATGCATGGTATGCAGGTCAAAGGAGATCTCCCCTTCGGCGAGGAGATCAAGAATTACGATATCCTCATCCTTCCGGGAGGACGTCCCGGCGGCGCCAATTTACAAGCCAATCCTGATGTGATCCGGATGGTCCGGTATTTTAACGAAAACGGAAAATACATCGCGGCTATGTGCTCCGGAACGGTAGTGCTTTCCGACGCCGGCGTCATCGCGGGCAAGAAAGTCACCGGCTACACCGGATACGAAGAAAAGCTTATCGGCGGCATTTTCGAGCACAAGGTCGTAGTAGCGGATCAAAACCTCATCACCAGTCAGGGACCGGCCACCCCCTTCCCCTTCGCGTACAAGATCGCCGAAGTACTCGGAAAAGACGTCTCCCAGCTCAAGGAAAAAATGCTTTATTCTTTCGCCAAGGGAAAAGAGGAATAGAAAAATCCCCCGTTTAAACGGGGGATTTTTGTTATTCTACCGACTTTAACGATTCCACCATGTCGATCTTCTTTAAGGAAAAATGAAGCAATACGTTGACGATCACCGTAAAGAAAAGGGTGATCACGGTTGCAAAGAAGAAACAGTAAAAGGGGATCTCCGGCGAAAACATGACCGCGTCCACTTCTGCGGTTTGGATCACGAACTTCTCCAAAAAGATTCCCAAAATCAATCCGAATAAGGTTCCTAATACTGCGTAAAAGGTATTTTCCCGATAGATATAAGCGGAAACCTCTTTATCGTAAAAGCCAAGTACCTTGATGGTAGCCAGCTCTCTGATCCGTTCATTGACGCTGATATTGACCAGCTTATACATAACGATCAGCGCCAGCGCACCGGCGGAAAAGATGATGACCCAGACGATAAGGTCTAAGCTGCTCATCATCTCGGTAAAGGTTTTGGATGCCTCAGTGGACAGAGAATATCCAAGTACATTTTCCGTCTCCAAAAAGGCCGCTCCCATCTCTTCTTCATCCACACCCTCTTCAAAATTCAATAATCTCGCATTATAGGCGGGCTCATGGCCAAACAGGGATTCATAGAGAGACGGCGTAAAATAGACGAAATTCATCGCGTAGTTTTCGGTAATGCCTCCCACCGTTACGGTAAGACGGCTTCCGTCAGGATTATTGATGGTAAAGGTATCCTCTTCGGAAAGAGAAAGCATTCGGGCGAGTTTTTCGGTGATAATGACCGTATTTTCGTCCCAGGAGATCTCCTTGCCTCCCAATCGCTCTTTCAGCACAATATAATCGCCAAGCTGATCGGGATCGGAGATCACCATGGTGGTGATGCTTTTGACCGCGTTGCCCGACTGGACATCCATATTTTTTTGCAGTACCGCCATCGAGGAAGTCACTTCGTCGATATCGGAGAGCTGCTCTGTGACCTTTTCCTGCTCATTTTGGGAAAGATCCTCTTCGGTCACTACAATGGCATCATACAAAAAGATCTCGCTGTATTGCTTGGGGCCAATGGAGGTGATGGAGTACCGAAGCCCGAAGCCCGCTAAAATCAAAGCGGTACAGCCGGCAACGCCGATCACCGTCATCGCGCCTCTCCCCTTATAGCGGGAGATGTTGCGTAAAGTAACCTTTTGGATAAAATCGATGCGGTTCCAGATCTTTGGCATCCGTTCCCAGATGACCCGTTTTCCGGCTTTTGGCGTTTTGGGACGCATCAGCTGGGCAGGGAAAGACTTCAGCGCCTTCCGGCAGGCAAAATAAGCGGAAACGCCGGTACATAAAAACGCGACGATCAGGCACCCGATGGTATAATCCCACCGAAACGGCATCAACGGATCGGGGAACACATACATGATCCGGTAAGCGTTGATCACCACGGTAGGAAAGAGGCGAAAACCGATCGCCACACCCACAAAGGTGCCCACAAGGCTGGCAAACATCGCATAGCCCACATATTTGATCATAATAGAACGCCGGCTGTATCCCAGCGCCTTAAAGGTGCCGATCAGCGTCCGCTGCTCATCCACCATACGGCTCATGGTCGTCAGGCACACCAATCCTGCTACCAAAACAAAGAACACCGGAAATACCTTGGCGACAGCATCCACTTTCAGGGTGTCGTTTTGATAGTCGCTGTAGCCCGGGTTATTGTAACGGTCCCAGATGTAATAAACAGGGAGAGCAAGCTTATTCAGCTCTTTTTCCGCGTCATCCAGCTCCTTTTGCGCGTCGGCGATTTCTGCGTCGAAGGTCGCTTTGCCGTCTTGGTATTCCGCTAAACCGTCTTCATACTCCGCCTTGCCGTCCATCAGCTGGGCATAAGCGTCGGAAAGCTTTGCTCGTCCCTCCGCTTCCTCAGCCGCCAGGGTCTCCTCGGCTTCTAAAAGAGCCGCCTCCCCTTCTTCGATCTGCAAAGCATTTTGATCCAGCGTCTCTTTGGCCTGCTGTAACGCGGCTTTTCCTTCGTAAAAAGAATTTACCGCTTCCCGAATCGGCGAAAGTTCTTCCTCGGCTTGGGCGAGAAGAGCCTCATTGGCGGAAATCTCCTCCTCGATTTTTTCCAGCGCCGTCTCTACGCCGTTTCGATAAGCCGTCTTGTTTTCCGGCTGAGCCCGAAGATAGGACGCCAAAAGCCCGGACAAAGAGGGATCCAATTCCGAGGCGGCGGACAACAGCATCTTCACATCTTCAGGGTACAAAGACGCGTCGGAGATGCTGACATCGGCATAACTGTCCAGAAAAGCGCGGATCTGCTCCACCAATGCTTTTTGTGCGTCGATAGCCTCATACGCCGCCGAGATCTCCTTGCTCTTTTGATCGATCAGGACTTCGTAAGCGGCGATCTGCTCGCCTACGTCCTTCTTGGTCTGTTCAAAAGCCGCAAGCTGCTCCTGGTAGGTCTGATACCCCTGCTCCAGCTCCGCCTTAGCGTTTTCCAACGTCTCTTTTTCCGACTGGATAGTCGCTTTGGCATCCGCAATGCGGGTATTCAGCTCATCGAGCCCCTGATAGTAATCGGCGAACCCGTCATCCAGTTCCTTTTTCGCGTCGGCAAGCTCTGCCGCAGCATCGTCCAGTTCCTTTTGCCCTTTTTCCTTTTCTTCATTGAATTCGGCGATCCCTTCGTCTAATTCTTCCCGTCCTTCCTCATAAAGAGCGTCATACCGGGCTTTCGCCAATTCCTCCGACAGCTTGGTAAACCGGTCGGTTTCGGTCTCTAAAATGTCGTCATATTCCTCCGAAAACGGAGGAACCCCGTCAAGGGCATCCAATGTCAGATACACGTCGGTGTAAATTTCGTAAGAAAACGCCTCAGGCAGGGTCAGAATATAGGTGTCGATCTTGCCGTCGCCGATGGTACAGTTTCCCCGCTCAAAATTGACATACAGCGGTGACCGCACGCTTCCCACAATGGTAAAGGTTTTCTCCGCCATACTGTCGTCGATATTCTCTCCGTCGGCAGCCTTCAGCGTAATTTCGGCGCCGATCACCCAATCCTCCGGAAGGTACTTCCCGCTTTCGTCAATGACACATTCGTCGGGTGCGGTGGGGTAACGTCCTTCGATCAGAAGAGGCGCATTGATCTCCTCATCGGAAAAGTTGGAAGACATGACCTTGACGATAGACTCGCTGTCTTCGTTTTGGTACAAAAGGGTCGCCGAATAACCGGCATAGAGGTCTTTGATCCCTCCCGCATCCTGGATGGTCCTAAGGTTATCTTCATCGATCCCCAAAGTGGACACCAGATGTAAGTCCATCAAATGATGATCCGCGTAATATTTTTCCGCCGTCAAATGCATATCCGGCGCGCAGGCTTTCAGTCCGGCGAAAAATCCGGTACCGATCGCCACGATCAGCAAAATGGAAAGAAAACGGGTCTTGGACCGGCGGATCTCCCGCAAAAAATCCTTCAAAAGCGCAGCTTTGATGTTCATATCATCACCACTCGATCTCTTCAATAGGCCTGGGATGAGGATTTAACGTCACTTCGCTCACCTTGCTGTTTTTCATATGGATCACCCGGTCCGCCATGGGGGTGATCGCCTGGTTATGGGTGATCAAAATGACCGTCATATTATTTTTCCGGCAGGTATCCCAAAGCAGCTTTAAGATGGTCTTTCCGGTCTGGTAATCCAGCGCGCCGGTAGGCTCATCACATAAAAGGAGCTTAGGTTTTTTCGCCAGCGCCCTGGCAATGGAGACCCGCTGCTGCTCCCCGCCGGAAAGCTGGGCGGGAAAATTGGAAAGCCGGTCCCCAAGGCCCACCTCCTTTAACACTTCCTCCGCATCCAGATAGTCGGTGCCGATCTGGGTCGCCAGCTCCACATTTTCCTTGGCGGTCAAATTGGGGACCAAATTATAAAACTGGAACACAAAGCCGATATCATACCGACGGTATTTGGTCAATTCCTTTTGGGTATAAGCGGCGATATTGCTTCCGTCCACCAAGATCGTCCCCTCGTCACAGCTGTCCATCCCTCCGAGAATATTCAAAATAGTGGTCTTTCCGGCGCCGCTGCTTCCTACAATGACCGCAAATTCTCCTTTTTCCACCGTAAAGGAAACCCCGTCCGAAGCCGTAATGGTAACCTCTCCCATCTGATACCGCTTATAAACGGAGTCCAGTGTTACAAACGCAGCCATATCCTTCCCTCCCTTATGAAATGGGAAAATTCTTTCTATTCTTTTCCTTCTCATTCTATTATAAACTTTTTAAAAATGAAGGTCAAACTGATTTGTTTCGGTTTTCTGAACAATTGAAAAGGTTTTTGTAAATTTCCCTTTTGCCTGTCCCGAAAAAAGAAAAGTCCGGCGTTTATGACGCCGGGCAAATTCTCAAACACCGCCGAAGCGGAAAACGATCCCGATCACCGCCGCAAAGGCGATAAAGAAGACGGGATGGATTTTTTTAAGCTTCTTTATATTGGTCAGCACCAGCAAAAGCACCCCAAATAAGATCCCCTTCAGATCCAACGCGCCAAAGAAGGCGGAAGCGCTGGCAAAGGAAACGGTGCCGCTGAACACCACGACCTTTCCGATATCCAAAGCCGCTGCCGCGATCAATCCTGCCGAAGCAGGGCGCAGGCCGTAAAAAGCATAGCGCACATAAGGATTGTCCTGAAATTTGCGAAGGAAACGGGCGATAATGATGATAATGATAATGGATGGCGCGATCAGCCCCAGCGTCGCCACCACGCCGCCGATAATACCGCAATTTTTAAACCCTACGTAAGTGGCCATGTTGACGCCGAGGGGACCCGGCGTAGATTCGGAAATAGCGAGCATATTGGTGATATCATCAGGAGTGAACCAATCGTGCCGCACCTGTAACTCATTTAAAAAGGGAAGGGTCGCCAATCCCCCGCCAATCGCGAACAATCCGATCTTGAAAAACTCATAAAACAGCATGGCCAAAGACTCTAAAAGCGCCATTATTTCTTCGCCCCCTTTGCTTTGATCAGCTGGATCCCAAGTCCGGCGGCGCCGGACAATAAAACCAGCAAAATGGGAGAAACCGGGGTTAAGAGCATCAAAAGCCCCACCGCCAAAAACAAAACCAGCGTCAGCTTATCCACCACCGCGGATTTATAAAGCTTCACCACCGCGTTGATGACCAAAACGCAGACGCAAACCCGAATCCCCGCAAAGGCGTTAATTACCACAGGCAAGGTGGCAAAGTTGATGATAAAGGCGGAAATGATACTGATAATGACCAAGGACGGAAAAACGACCCCTAAGGTGGCAAAAATACCTCCCACGATCCCTTTGATCTTATGTCCGATGAAGGTCGCCGTATTAACGGCAATAATGCCGGGCGTACACTGTCCAATGGCATAATAGTCCATCAGTTCCTCCTCCGTCGCCCATTTTCGTTTCTCCACCATTTCCTGCTGAAGCATAGGAAGCATGGCATACCCGCCTCCAAAGGTCAATCCGCCGATCCGGGCAAAGATCAAAAACAGATCCAAAATCTCCTTCAAAACCATCTCTCCTTCCTTCTTTTTCCACTTTTTTTGAACCGTTGCCATTGTATCATACCAAAGAAAAAAATACAAGAAGACTATTGACAAAGGATTTTCTTTTGGTTATACTAAGGTCGAACACCCCCCTGGGGTGTAGAGGAGGGTCGCGTATGAAAAAACAAGTTTTCGCTGTAACGGGGATGACCTGCTCCGCATGCAGCGCTCATGTAGAAAAGGCGGTTCAGAAGTTGGAAGGAGTGTCTTCCGCTTCCGTCAGCCTGATGTTAAATCGCTTAACCGTGGAATATGACGAAACGGTGTTATCCGACGAAGCCATTATTTCGGCGGTAGAAAAATCCGGGTATGGCGCTTCGGTGTGGAGCGAATCCGCTCCCAAAAAAGAGGAGGCGCCAAAAACGGATGAAGAATCCAAAGCGCTGCTTCACCGTCTTTTGGGATCGCTGATCTTTGCGGCTCCCTTGTTTTACCTTTGTATGGGGCATATGTTTTCCTGGCCGTTGCCTAAGGTATTTTCCGGTATGGAAGGGACCTTTCCTTTGGCTTTTACCCAGTTTTTGCTGTTGCTCCCCATTTTATTCTTGAATTTTACCTTTTTTAAAACCGGCTTCTCTACCCTCTTTCGAGGCAGTCCCAATATGGATTCCCTCATCGCTTTGGGCGCCGGCGCCGCCACCACTTACGGTATTATCACTTTGTACCGTATGGGCGCCCATATGACGGCGGGAGATCTTTCGGGCGCCCATCATCTCGCTATGGAGCTTTACTTTGAATCGGCGGGAATGATCTTAACCCTCATCACACTGGGCAAATATCTGGAAGCGAGAGCCAAGGGAAGAACCGGCGACGCCATCAAAAAGATGATCGCCCTTCGCCCCGATACGGCGACGGTACTGGAAAACAGCGTAGAATCCGTCCGTAAGGTATCGGATCTTCGTCCCGGGGACCGCATCGTTATCAAAGCCGGAGAAACTATCCCGGTGGATGGAATCGTTACCGAGGGAAACGGCAATGTGGATGAATCCGCTTTGACAGGAGAAAGCCTCCCCGTCCCGAAAGGGGTAGGCGATCCTGTTACCGGCGCGTCGGTAAGCCGGTCGGGATATTTGATCTTTGAAGCCACCAAGGTAGGAAACGACACCGCCTTATCCAAAATCATCGCCTTGATGGAGGAAGCGGCTTCTTCCAAAGCGCCCATCGCCAAAACCGCCGACAAAATCAGTGGGATTTTTGTCCCCGTCATTATCGGTATCGCCCTTGTGACCTTTCTTGCCTGGGCGGTGTTTGACGGCGATCTCACATTGGCGTTTAACAACGCCATCTCGGTTTTGGTCATCTCCTGTCCATGCGCTTTAGGGCTCGCTACCCCTACCGCCATTATGGTGGGAACCGGCCAGGGCGCCAAGTACGGTATTTTGATCAAGAGCGGCGAAGCGCTGGAAACGGCCCATAAAATCAACGCGGTGGTGTTGGATAAAACCGGTACCATTACGTTAGGCCAGCCGAAAGTCACCGACCTTCTGTTACAGGAAGGAATTTCCCGAAATGATGCCTTAGCTAAAATTGCCGCTGTGGAATCCCGCTCGGAACATCCGTTGGCGGAAGCTCTTACCGCCTACGCCAGAGAGGCGGGGGTCTCTCCCCTTCCCGTTTCGGAATACGGCGCCTTGGCAGGACATGGCGTGTTCGCGGACGTTGACGG
>CALWZB010000056.1 GCA_944385915.1 uncultured Clostridia bacterium
GGCTTCCTTCTCCCCGTCGAGAATATTTTCCAAGGTTACATCCCGATCTCCGTTTAAGGAAAAGATCCCTTCCACTGTATCCAAAATATCCAAAAACCGGATCTTTCCTTCCAAGAACAAAGACACCAACCGCTCGTTGGCGCTGTTGAGCAAGGTGGGATAGAGCTTTCCGGCAGCAATGGCCTTTTGAGCGGCGCCAATGGTGGGAAAGGTATCGGCGTCATAAGGAGCAAAGGTCAATTTGCTGTATTGGAACAGGTCCAGCGGTTTGACCGGACAGGGGATCCGCTCGGGATAAGTCAGCGCATACTGGATCGGGATCTTCATATCCGGAACCCCCATCTGCGCGATTACCGAAAAGTCCTCGAATTCCACGGCGGAATGAACCACGCTCTCCCGATGGACCACCACCTGGATCTTTTCCGGCGGCAATCCGAACAGATGGACCGCTTCGATGATCTCCAGTCCTTTATTCATCAATGTCGCCGAGTCGATGGTGATTTTGGCTCCCATCGACCAGTTGGGATGCTTCAAAGCCGACTCCACCGTTACCTTTTGGAGATCCTCTCTCTTTTTTCCAAAAAAAGGTCCGCCGGAAGCCGTTAACAGTATTTTATTCAGCGGACAGTGCCGATATCCCTCGATACATTGAAAAATCGCGGAATGCTCGCTGTCGACGGGAAGGATCCGCACACCCTTTTCCCTCGCTTGTTTCATGACCAGCTCGCCGCCGGTCACTAACGTCTCTTTATTGGCCAAAGCGATCTCTTTACCGGCCTCGATCGCCGCTAAAGTAGGACGCAGCCCGATCATTCCCATTACGGCATTTAAAACCGTATCCGCCTCTTTGATCGTCGCTGTTTCGCAAAGGCCGTCAAGGCCGGTAACAACCTTCACCGGAAGGTCGGATACTCTGGTGCGAAAGCTTTGGTATCTGGCGGGATCGGCGATACAGGCGATCTTCGGACGGTACTTTCGAACCTGTTCCTCCAATAATTTTTCGTTCGAATATGCCAAAAGCCCCACCACATCAAAATTGTGGGTGGAGCATACTTCCAACGCTTGGGTCCCTATGGAGCCGGTTGACCCCAAAATCGATATTTTTTTCATAGCTTCCCTTTCTGTTACGCAAATATGGGAAAGATCCAAAGGAGCAGACAAAGAGTAGGCGATACAAACAAAAAGCTGTCAAAGCGGTCCATAACGCCGCCATGGCCGGGCATGATCTTCCCAAAATCCTTTACGCCGGTTTGGCGCTTGATGGCGGAAGCAAACAGATCCCCCGCCATACCCGAAAGGGTACAAAGAAAGCCAACGATCACTGCGTGAAGCAGGGAAAACTCCGCCGTACTTTGAAAAAGCTTCCAATACGCAAAACAAAATAAGGGAAATAGGATCCCTGTCACCACGATCCCGCCGATCGCGCCCTCCACCGTTTTGTGGGGGCTGAGCTTGGGGGACATTTTATGCTTTCCAAAGGCCCTTCCGATAAAATAGGCGGCAGAATCGGTGATCCAGGCCGCAATGCAGATCAAAATCAGGTAAAACAAACCGTTTCGCCGAAGATCCCGCATGATAAACACGGTGGAGAAAGCGAGAGGAAGGGCAACACAGGTAAAAGCACAAACGGATAACGAAGAAAAGGAAAAGGTCTCGTGGAATACAAGCATCAGGGCAAACAGGATCATAACAAAAAACAAAAGTGCCAAAAAGTAGAACTTTCTTTCTCCCGATAAAAGAAAAACGCTCCCCCCGGCGAACAGAGCACAGCAAAGGCCTCCCACTTTGGAAGCAAGGTACCCCGGCGTGACCAAAACCTCGTAAACGGCGATCCCGGTCAAAAGAGCCAACGCCGCCGTCAATACCGGTGTATCAAAAAAATAAAGAACCACAAAAAGTACCGCCAAGCCTACGGCGGCCGTAATCAAACGCTGCTTCATCTTTTTTCCTTCCAGTACGAAAATCAAACGCCGCCAAACCGGCGGGAACGATGCTGATACTCCGAAATGGCCGCATCCAAAGAAGCCGGCTTAAAATCCGGCCAGAGAATATCCATAAACACATATTCGGCATACGCCGATTGCCAGATCAGGAAATTTGACAGCCGGTACTCCCCGCTGGGACGGATAATGAGATCCACATCGGGAACCTCTTCGGAATAAAGAAAACGGCGGAAAACATCCTCGGTCACTTCATTTGGATCCATCTTTCCCTCTTTTGCCAAAGTCATCAGCTGTTTTGCTGCCTGGACAATGTCCGCTCTTCCGCCGTAATTGATGGCGAGATTCAGCTGGACGCCGGTAGCATTTTCCGTCTCTTTTTCCGCCCGTTTCATTTTCTGCTGGATGTCCTCGGGAAGCGCCTGAAGATTGCCCCAAAACTTGACTTTGATGTTTTCGCCGGCATAGGCGTCCATCTCGTCGAGGTAATTTCGAAGCAGTGTCATAATGCCGCTGACCTCTTCCTGGGACCGTTTCCAGTTTTCGGTGGAAAAAACGTAAAAAGTCAGGTAGGACAGCCCGATCTGATTGGCATATCTCGCAATGGTACGGAAGGTATTGGCGCCGGCGCGATGGCCGAAATTACGGGGAAGCCCCCGCTTTTTCGCCCATCTTCCGTTGCCGTCCATAATGATCCCGATATGCGTAGGGAGCGCTTTTTCTTCTCCCATATTACAGCTCCAGAATCTCTTTTTGCTTTTTGTCTACTGCCGCATCCATCTCTTTGCAGTACTTATCGGTCAGCTTTTGGACTTCTTTCTCGCCGTCTTTGACGTCGTCTTCGGTCAACTCGCCGTCTTTTTTCATGGCTTTGAGTTTTTCAATAGCGTCTCTCCGAATGGAGCGGATGGCGACCTTTCCGTCTTCACCCAGCTTATTCAAGGATTTCGCCAGTTCTTTTCTCCGTTCCTCGGTGAGAGGAGGGAAGTTTAAACGGATGACCTTGCCGTCGTTATTGGGGTTCAGTCCCAAATCAGACGCCAAAATCGCCTTTTCAATGGACTTCAGGGCAGACGCGTCCCAGGGCTGGATAATAAGGGTTCTGGCATCGGGAACGTTGATCCCCGCCATCTGGTTGATGGGAGTCATCGTTCCGTAATAGTCTACCTGGACCTTATCCAAAATCGAAGGATTGGCCCGGCCGGCGCGAACCGAGGCCAGCTCGCTTTCCAGAACGGAAACGCTTTTTTGCATCTTTTCTTCCGCTTTTTTCAACTGCTCTTTCATATCAAAAACCTCACTTTTTTGTTGTTTCGTTGGTTACCAAAGTTCCTACCGGCTCGCCTTTTAAAACCTTTACGATATTTTCCGGCTTTCCAAGATCAAAGACCATCAGCTCCATACCGTTATCCTTACACATAGAAGCCGCCGTCAGATCCATTACACCCAGATTCTTTTCCAAAACCTCAGCAAAGGTCAGCGTATCGTACCGAACCGCATCGGCAAAACGATGAGGATCCTTATCGTAAACACCGTCCACCATCGTCGCCTTTAAAATAATATCCGCGCCGATCTCCGCGCCTCTGAGCGCAGCGGTGGTATCGGTGGAGAAATAAGGACAGCCCGTCCCGCAGCCAAACACCACTACCGTTTTCTCCTTGAGATACGATACCGCTTTGTCTCGGACAAATACATCGGCGATCTGAGGCATCGCCAGCGCGGACTGGACCTTTACCGGGACTCCCTCGTCCTCGAGCGCATCCGCTACCGCCAACGCGTTCATCATGGTTGCAAGCATACCGATATGATCGGCGCGGCTGCGTTCCATACTGCCGCTGCTTCTTCCTCGCCAGAAATTTCCTCCGCCGACAACGATACCGATCTCCGCCCCCAAAGAGACCGCCTCTTTGATGGCGCGGCAAATGGGTTGGATGGTATCAAAATCCAAACCAAACTTTTTCTCTCCGGCTAAAGCTTCACCGGAAAGCTTTAACAGCACTCGCTGGTATTTGAGTCCCAAAAAAATTCCACCTTTCGCTGTGCTTTTTCTTCCCCTTATTTTACAATAGATTCCATTCAAAGTAAAGAGCTTTCCAAAAAATCCTTGGGTTTTTGGTAGAGAAAAAGGCCAAATTCCGCTTCGGTTTCGAGAAAAGTAAGAGCCTGTAGTTTTTGCTGATCCTCCCTGCCTGTTTTATAATAATATGGAGTCATCAAAAACAAATTTTGGATATTGGTTGGATCCTCTAAAACGATTCGGCTTTTGATCTCTTTTTTCTGGATCAGATGAAGACGGGAAAAAGCGGGCAGCGCCTCCTCGTTTTCATACGGATGCGCATAAACTGCCGCTTTGAGCGAAAACAAATGCCGCCGCAGCGGTACGCCCAGCAAAAACAGGCCCTCCGGCTTTAATACCCGAAACAGTTCCTCCTCGCAAACCGGCGCAAACAGGGTCATCACCATATCGCAGCTTTCGTCCGAAAGCGGAAGCCGGTAAGCGCTGGCAACGGCGAGAGCGTCAAAGCTTCCCCGTTTTCCCGCGGCATTCAGCGCATCTTTCGATATATCTATTCCCAAAATTTCCCCGTTTTTTCCTGATTTTGCGAGAGCCACCGCCACCTTTTGGGTGTAGTACCCTTCCCCGCAGCCGCAATCTAAGAAAACACCGTTTTGGGGAAAATAAAAAGCTGCCAATTTTGCCGCCGCTTCGGCAAAGGGAAGGTAAAAATCCTTTTCCAAAAACGCCCGTCTGGCGCTGACCATCCTTTTATCGTCCCCATGGCGCGCTCCCTTTTTGGATTGAGACAACAAAAGATTCACATAACCGCTTTTGGAGCGGTCATAGCAATGACGGTTTGGGCAGACAAAACTTTTACCGTCAAAGGTGAGCGCTTCGTTACAAACCGGACAGCAAAATCCCATACTATCCCCTGCTTTCTCCCTCGTCCAGATAGGTGGCGGTCAGATCCGCCGCATGAAGCATCACCGCCAACGGATACCGCTCATAGGCTCTGGAGATGCTGTAATCCCCGTCTTTGGCGTCGAAGCCTCCCATATGGTACCGGATCGCCACCGCTTCCTCCACCGAAAGCCGCATAAACCGCTCGATCAAAAAAACACTTTTTTCTCCGTGACC
>CALWZB010000057.1 GCA_944385915.1 uncultured Clostridia bacterium
GCCTTTTTTGCGTTGTATTTCGCGTTGTATTTTTTTAAAAAACGTTGTATTTGAATGAAAAATACTTGATTGGAAAGCAGTATTTTGAAGCAAGAAAACAGCCGCAAACCCTTGCAGCGCAAGGAAAAACCCGCTATCACTGGGATGGCGGGTTTTAGCTCTTTTGGTGGAGACAGGGGGGCTCGAACCCTCGACCTCTCGGATGTGAACCGAACGCTCTGACCAGCTGAGCTATGCCTCCGTGGTTTTTAGTATAGCAAAAAAAGCGCCCCCCGTCAAGAGGCAACGGGGGGATTTTCAAAAAAAGAGAAAAGAAGGGGATCAGGAGTTGAGGCTTCCGTCCCAAAGAGGCATATCGGCGATATACTGTTCTTCGATCGCTGGAACATAATAAGCGCCGAAGCATTTGAGGCCGTTTTCTCCCTGAGCTTTGGGAAGTTCTACATAAAATCGGTAGTAGGGGATAAAGTAACGGTCGTTGTTTTGTGCCCGATAGACAAGCTCTACACCGGCAATGTATTCCTCGCCGGGAAAAGCATACTGTATCGCCGACGTCATTCCTTTCCCCTCCAAAAGAAGCGCTTTGGCTTCTTTGGCGGAGATCACGGGGTAATCTCCTACCTTTTGGGAACGGTCGGTATGAAAGACGCGAAGAAGGCTGAGTGCTCCGTCGTCGTTGCAGTAAAATGCCGTCCGGTCGAAATTGTAGTTTAAGATCTGTTCCACCATATCGCCGCTTTGATCGAAAAACTCCAGATGGTATTTTTGCTGTCCCAGTGTGTCGTAATTGCCACCGTAAATGTTTGTTTTGGGGCTTTGGTAATGGGACAGGAGAGAAGCGTACTGTTCTTTTACGTATTCCGATACCTTTGTCAGCTCCTCGTAGGATGCGTCATGGGTAAAATGATATTCCTCGGGCAGGGAAAGGGAAGGGTCAAAGGAGATCTGGGCGGTAAAGTCCTGGGTCACCTCGATGGTCACCCCTTCGGCTGTTCCAATTAGCGCCGTAGGATCGTAAGCTCCCTCGGGGACGGGTATGTTGATGGCCTCATATCGCTTTAGAGATTTTTCGATCTCTTCTTCGGTGGGCGCATTGTCGGTAATGGTCAGTTCACTTTGGTCGATGGAAAGGGCGTCTGCGATCCACTATAACATTTCCTCCATCGCTTCAAAATCTCCGCCGGTGAGCAGGTGCGCCTCATTATAGGAAAGAGGGTTCTCATACACCGGGAGGGTAGTGAGAGAAACATTCTCGTTCCATGGGTTCTGGCTGATCAGGTCGGAAAACTGGTACACCTCATATCCTTCAAACCCCATGCCGAAATCGGCGTCTCCCAGATTCAGGATTTGTAAGGATGGTTCGGAGGATGCACTGACGTCTGAAGAAGAGGAGACGGGATCCGAAGAGGAAAAAAGAGAAGAATCCGAAGAAACAGGAAGGGTTTCGTTTCCCTCCCATGGGAAAAAGCGGATCCCGCTGTAAACAGCAATGAGAAAACATGCCGCCGCTGCGGCGATGCTCCGGTATTTTCGCTTTCGGGACTGACGTTCTTTTCGCAGCCGGTCGGTTTTTTCGATCATGTCCTCGTCAATGAGAGACAGCGCGTCGATCAGGTCCTCTTTTTTCATAACATCCATCCCTCTTTTTGCAGATACACCCGAAGCCCCTGACGGGTCCGGTACAGTATACTTTTGGCTTTTGACTGGCTGATTTGACAGTAGGCCGCCGCGTCCCGCAGTGAATCAAAAAAATAGTATCGCCCTAAAAACAGGTTTCGCGCTTCGTCGGAAAGGGTAGAGAGATAGGCTTCGATCGCGGCGGCCAAAAGCCTTGCTTCCACTGTGTCTTTGGTTTCGTCGCCTTTGGAGATACAATCCGACAGTTCCGAAAGGGCCAAAGCGTATTGGGACGCCCGGCGTTTTTTGGTTATTTTTGCCTTTCGGCTATTTTTTAGCCTGTTTATAATATTTAGAGGAATAAAGGTAAAGCTCTTCCTCCGCCGCCTCGGCAATATCCGGGTTTGCCGCCCGTATGGAAGCCACGATCCTGCCTCTGGGAGCGAAGTGATCCACAAAATCCCGAACAATCTTTCGCGCCTCCTCTTCGGTCATGCCTTCCCTGTCCAGCCCGTCGATGGGGACGGTGAGGGCGATCTGGTGTCCAAAGTTTTCGGTAAGGTACTCAAAATCGTTGATAGGCTGGGGAGACCAGGCATCCAGTTCCATTTCCACCATCTCTTTGATGTACTGGCCGCTTAAACCGCAGGAATGCAGCTCCACAAATTTTCCCTGGCTATGGACAAAGTCAATGATCCGCTTGGTCTGAGGCATAATGACCTCCCGGAACATCTCGTTGGAGAAAAAGCCCGCCCGCTGGGTTCCCCAGTCGTCGCCGTAAATGATGTAGTCGATGGGCTCATAATAGGCGAAGATCTTTTTTAACAGCCGGATCTTGTGGTCAGCAATGGCAGTGAAAAATTCCTGGACCGCTTTTGGCTCCTCGTAAAAAGCAATGAGCGCTTCGTCAAAGGGGATCATTTCATGAAGCCGTTCAAACAGTCCTTCGGTGAGATGGAACAGATGCATCCGGTCCGGCTCAAACCGGGCAGTTTGCAGTGCGGCATCCGCCTCCCAGTCGATCTGGTCTAAGTCAGGCATCACCAGTTCTTCCTTCCATTTGGTGATGTCGCTTAACGTGCGGGTCCCCGGCTTGACCATCATGCCGCCGGCAATATCCACCCATACCCATTCTACGCCGAACCAGTCTTTCCCGTCCTTCTCGTAGGCGGGATGCTCCAGCACCACATCCGGCCAGCAATATTGGCTGTCTTTTAACCACAGGGGCATCCACATGGGCGTTTCGCCGGAAAATACCCTCCGAAGATTTTCTTTTGGGGTGATGGGACGGGGAGCATAGCAAAGGGGCTTCGCCGGCTGTTGGGCAATCCAGGAAAAGGTGCCTTTGGGCTGTTTGGATTCCGGAAAGTTTTTCGGCATAAATATCTTCCTTTCTGTATCATTTTTGCACAATTTCATCATATCATAAAATTTATTTCTATACAATACAAACATGAAAAGACTTTGACGATCAAAAAATGAATATATACATAAAATCGTATATAATTAAAATATATTTGCATAATTCAATATTTATTGGAATATATAAGGATTAAAATGTATAATTATAAAATAACAAAGAATAGATTCTTTGTTATTTTCACAAAAGACGGCAAAGAAGAACGAATTTTGCCGTAATATTGCATAAATATGAAGAAAAAAGGAAAATATTTCGAAAAAAGCCTTGCGGCAGTGCCGCCTTTGTGCTAAAGTAGGTATTGTTCCTTGAGAACAAACCGAAAGGATGAGAAAAATGAAAAAAATGATGGCTTTTCTGCTGGCGGCTGTGATGACTTTGTCTTTGGCCTCCTGTGGAAAGGAAACCAAAAAAATTGAAACATTGGACGACTTAAACGGCGCGCGCATCGGCGTGCAGCTTGGAACCACCGGCGACCAGTATATCAGCGGAGATATTGAGAAGGGGCTTCTTTCCTCCGATACGACGGTAGAGCAGTACAGCAAGGGCGCTGACGCGATCCAGGCTTTGAACAGCGGTATGATCGACGCGGTGGTTATTGATAACGAGCCGGCGAAGGCGTTTGTCGAAGCCAACGAAGGTTTAAAGATCTTGGAGACCGCGTACACCGAAGAGGATTACGCTATCTGCATCAGCAAAGATCGTCCCGAGCTCACCGAGGCGTTTAACGAAGCCATTGCCGAAATCAAGGCCGACGGAACGCTGGATGCGATTTTGGACAAGTACATCAACGAAACGGAAGGCGCCGAGGGGTATGTGACTCCCGAAGGAACCGAGTATCCCAACGGTCAGCTTGTGATGGCGACCAACGCCGCGTTCCCTCCCTATGAGTACGTAGAGAATGATACCATCGTCGGCATCGACGCCGAGTTTGCCAAGGCCATCTGCGATAAGCTTGGCTATGAACTGGTGATTGAGGATATGGAATTTGATTCCATTATCGTTGCCATTCAAAGCGGCACCGCGGATTTCGGTGCGGCGGGTATGACGGTGACCGAGGACCGGTTAGAGAGCGTTGACTTTACCGACAGCTACTGCACCGGCGTTCAGGTGGTTGTTGTAAAGGAATAAGACGGGTTTAAATCGGGAAATGACAGTTGCAGCAAGGAACAGGATTTGCCTGCTCCTTGCTGTGTTTTATCAGAAGGCGGGAGATTTGTATGAACGAATGGTTCCAATCGGTCTTGCAGTGGATGAAGGACTGGTGGACGGATTTTCAGGCGGATTTTGTCCTGAATTTTATTGACGACAACCGGTGGAAGTATTTACTGGACGGATTGCAAAATACCCTGGTGGTCACTTTTTTTGCGCTAATTATTGGAGTCTTTTTTGGCTTTTTGATCGCTATTGTTCGGGTGACCTGCGACAAAACGGGAAAGCTTCGCTTTTTAAACGCGCTGTGCCGGCTGTATCTGACGGTGATCCGCGGAACGCCAGTGGTGGTCCAGCTGATGATCCTCTACTTTGTAATCCTCGCTCCCCTTGGGATTTCCAAAGTCGTGATCGCCTGCCTGGCGTTTGGCTTCAATTCCGCCGCATATGTAGCGGAAATCTTCCGCTCGGGCATTATGAGCATCGACGGCGGCCAGATGGAGGCGGGTCGGTCTTTGGGCCTTTCCTATTCTATGACCATGATCAAGATCATTTTGCCCCAGGCGGTAAAAAACGTTCTTCCTGCTTTGGGAAACGAATTTATTGTATTGCTGAAGGAAACGTCGGTAGCAGGATACATCGCCTTGCGGGATCTTACCAAGGCGGGAGATCTGATCCGAAGCCGTACATACAGCGCCTTTTTGCCTTTGATCGCGGTGGCGCTCATTTACCTGGTTTTGGTTATCGGCTTGGAGAAGCTGTTTAAAGCGATGGAAAGGAGGCTTTCCAGAAGTGATCGACGTTAAAAATTTAGTCAAATCCTTCGGGGATCTGGTGGTGCTGGACGGGATCACCGAAACCATTGAAAAAGGGGAAAAGGTAGTAATCATCGGGCCATCCGGTTCGGGAAAGAGTACCTTTTTACGCTGTCTCAATTTGCTGGAAACTCCTACCGGCGGCGAGATCTGGTTTGAAGGGGAACAGATCAACGCGCCCAAAGTCAACGTGGACCGGCTCAGACAGAAAATGGGGATGGTGTTTCAGCATTTTAACCTCTTTCCCCATCTGACCATTCTGCAAAATATTACCCTTGCTCCCGTTACCTTAAAGCTTCAGTCCAAAGAGGAAGCGGAGAAGAATGCCAGACGGCTTTTGGAACGGATCGGACTCAGCGATAAGGCGGACGCCTATCCCGCTATGCTTTCCGGCGGTCAGAAACAGCGTGTCGCTATTGTCCGGGCGCTGGCGATGAATCCGGATGTGATGCTGTTCGACGAGCCTACCAGCGCGTTGGACCCGGAAATGGTGGGCGAGGTGCTCCAGCTGATGCGGGATCTGGCAGAAGACGGTATGACCATGGTGGTAGTGACTCATGAGATGGGGTTCGCCAGAGAGGTAGCCACCCGGGTGCTGTTTATGGACGGGGGAAAGATTTTGGAACAGGGTACCCCCGAGGAGATCTTTAACGCGCCCAGGCATAAAAGAACCCGGGATTTTCTTTCTATGATCCTTTGATGACCTTCCGGCAGTGTATACTGCCGGATTTTTATACATACGCTATGCTTTTTTCCTCACAGATTGATGAGGGATCCTTTGGACAAAAGGGAGTGGCTTGTAGAAAAGCACCTGTAAAGCACCGCTTTTTTTATCCAATCCTCCAATTTGCATCGGATGGCTTGACAAGGAGAAGAAAAAGGAATATGATATGTATAAATATTCTTATGTACAGTATTTTTTCTGCATAAAATGAATAAATATTCATTTGGAGGTAACCTATGACCAAGGTATTTATCGATGGCAGCGAGCGGACGACCGGGCTTCTGATCTTTGAACGGTTCGAAAAACGGGATGACATTACCTTATTAAAAATCGATCCGGAAAAACGGAAGGATCCTGAGGAGCGAAAAAAGCTCATCAACCAGTCGGACATCACCTTTTTGTGCCTTCCCGACGATGCGGCGAGAGAGTCGGTCTCTCTTTGCGAAAATGAAAATACGGTAATTTTGGATACATCCACCGCTCATCGAACCGAGAAAGGCTGGAGCTATGGATTTCCCGAGCTTTCTCCCTCGCACCGCAAGGCGATAGAGACGGGAAAGCGCATTGCGGTTCCCGGCTGCCATGCCAGCGGCTTTATCTCTTTGGTATACCCTCTGGTGGCTATGGGGATCATTGGGAAGGATCTTCCGTTAAACTGTTTTTCGGTCACCGGCTACAGCGGCGGCGGAAAAAAGATGATCGCCCAGTACGAGGATGAAAACCGGGATGAGGAGCTTGCTTCTCCCCGTCAGTACGGGCTGACCCAGAAGCATAAGCACCTAAAGGAGATGCAGGCGGTCTGTTCGCTGCAAACTCCGCCTATTTTCGCCCCCATCGTTTCCGACTATTACAGCGGAATGGTGGTTTCGGTGCCGCTGCACCAGGCGCTTTTGCAAAAGAAGCTTTCTTTAAAGGAACTGCGCCAGGCGTTTATGCAGTACTATGAGGGCGCAAAGTTAATAAAGGTGCTTTCGGAAAGCGAAAAAAGCTATCTTGGCTCCAACAATCTTTCCGGCTACGACGGATTGCAGATCGAGCTTTTCGGAAACGACGACCGTATGATGCTTACCGCTTCCTTTGATAACTTGGGGAAAGGCGCTTCCGGCGCTGCGGTACAGTGCATGAACATCGCGCTTGGATTAGACGAGACCACATCGTTACATATTTAGGAGAGGAAAAAATGATAAAGATCGAAGGCGGCGTTTGCGCCGCGAAAGGCTTTACAGCCAACGGGGTCCACTGTGGACTGAGAAAAAACCAGACAAAACGGGATCTTTCCCTGATCGTAAGCGACAGAGAGGCTTCAGCGGCGGCGGTATATACCCAAAACTTAGTGAAAGGCGCTCCCCTTTTTGTGACCAAAGCCCATTTGGAGGACGGCAAGGCGAGAGCGGTGATCTGCAACAGCGGAAACGCCAATACCTGTAACGCCAACGGCATCGAGATCGCCGAGGGGATGTGCGCGCTGGTGGAAAAGTATACCGGCATTCCCCAAAATGACGTGGTGGTGGCTTCTACCGGCGTCATTGGCCAGCCTCTTTCTTTGGAACCCATCGCGTCGGGAATGGAAAGCTTAGTCAAGGGACTGGGCGATCATAACGATTTTGCCGCGGAGGGGATCATGACCACCGATACCGTCAAGAAAGAAGCGGCAGTTTCCTTTACCCTGGGCGGGAAGAAGTGCCGTATGGGCGGTATCGCCAAGGGAAGCGGCATGATCCATCCCAATATGGCGACCATGCTGGTATTTATCACTTGCGATGCCGCGATTGCACCCTCCCTTTTGCAAAAAGCCCTTTGTGAGGATATCAAAGACACCTTTAATATGATCAGTGTGGACGGCGACACTTCCACTAACGATATGGTGACGGTACTTTGCAACGGCGCCGCGGAAAACCCTGTGATCGAAACGGAAAACGAGGATTACGCCATTTTCTGCGAAGCTTTGAATACGGTGACGACTTCTCTTTGTCAGGCGATCGCCAAAGACGGAGAAGGGGCAAGCAAGGGGCTTACCTGTAAGGTGACCGGGGCGGTGGATAAGGAAAACGCCCGGATCATCGCTAAGTCGGTGATCTGTTCGAATCTGTTCAAGGCGGCCATGTTTGGCTCCGACGCCAACTGGGGAAGAGTTCTTTGCGCGATAGGCTACAGCGGCGCAAAACTGGACGTCAACAAAGTGGACGTTTCCTTTGTTTCAGATAAGGGTTCCATTTTGGTTTGCCAAAACGGCGCCGGGGTGGATTTCTCCGAGGAAAAGGCGAAAGAGATCTTACTCGAGAAGGACATCACCATCGACATTACTTTGAAAGACGGAGACGCAAGCGCCGTCGCATGGGGCTGTGACTTGACTTACGATTATGTAAGAATCAATGGAGATTATAGATCATGACGAAAGAATTATCCACGGCAAGCCGGGCAGAGATTTTGATTCAGGCTCTGCCGTATATCCAAAAATACAACAACAAAATCATTGTGGTAAAATACGGCGGCAACGCTATGATTAACGAGGAATTGAAGCACGCCGTGATGCGAGACATCGTTTTGCTGTCTTTGATCGGTATTAAGATCGTTTTGGTTCATGGCGGTGGTCCTGAGATTTCCGACCTGTTAAAACGGATCGGAAAACAGTCGGAATTTGTGGACGGCCTTCGGGTCACCGACGCGGAAACGGCGGAGGTGGTCCAGATGGTGCTGGCGGGTAAGGTCAATAAGAGCTTGGTCAACCTGATTTGCAGCATCAACGGCAAAGCGATCGGACTTTGCGGTATGGATGGCCAGATGTTAAAGGCAAAGGTTATGGACGAACGGCTAGGGTATGTGGGCGAGATTACCAATGTCAATCCGGCGCCCATCCTGGACATTATTGAAAAAGGATATATCCCCGTCATTTCTACGGTGGGCTTTGATGATGAAGGAAATTCCTACAACATCAACGCCGACACAGCGGCGGCAAGAATTGCGGGCGCTTTGAAAGCGGAAAGCCTCATTTCTATGACCGATATCGTGGGACTTTTAAGAGATAAGGATGATCCTTCCACTTTGATCCGGAAGGTCACTCGGGCGGAAGCGAAGGAACTGTTTGATGAAGGGGTCATCGCCGGGGGCATGATCCCCAAGGTCCAATGCTGCCTGGATGCTTTGGACGAGGGGGTCAACCGGGTCTTTATTATTGACGGAAGGGTACCTCACGCCATTTTGATCGAAGTACTCACCGATGAAGGTATCGGTACCATGTTTACGGAGTAGGAGAAGATATGAACATTAAACAAACCGATCAAAAATACATTGCGGGTACCTACGCCCGGTTTGACCTGCTTTTGACCAGCGGAAAAGGGTCCTTGGCTTTCGATGAGACGGGGAAGGGATATATTGATTTGGGTACAGGCATCGGCGTCAACGCCTTTGGCTACTGCGATGAGGTGTGGCAGCAGGCGGTGGCGAAGCAGGCTTGTATGCTCAATCATACTTCAAACCTGTATTACACCGCTCCATGTGCGGAGCTGGCGGAGGTTCTTTGCGAGCGCACCGGTATGAAAAAGGTGTTTTTCGGAAATTCCGGCGCCGAGGCCAACGAATGCGCCATCAAAGTGGCGAGAAAATACGCGTCGGACAAATACGGCGAGGAGACGGAAAAGAAAGGGATCCTCACCTTGAAAAACAGCTTTCATGGCCGGACGCTCGCTACCCTTGCCGCCACCGGACAGGACGGGTACCATAAATTTTTCGGGCCTTTCCCCAAGGGCTTCTACTATGTGGAGGCGGAAGACGAAGCGGCGCTGGAAGAATATCTGAAAAGCGGCAAGATCTGCGGCTTTTTGATGGAAATGGTCCAGGGCGAAGGCGGGGTCATTCCCCTTTCGGAAAGCTACGTCCAAAAGGCGGCGGCTCTCGCCAAAGAATACGACGTTTTATTGATGATCGACGAAGTCCAAACGGGCAACGGTCGGTGCGGAACGTTATACGCTTACCAGGGCTACGGGATCACTCCTGATGTGGTGACTACCGCGAAGGGATTGGGCGGCGGCCTTCCCATCGGCGCATGCCTGATGGGGGAAAAAGCGAAGGACACGCTGGTTCCCGGAAGCCATGGCTCTACCTTCGGCGGTAATCCCATCTGCGCCGCCGGCGCGCTTACCATCATCAACCGGATCGATGAGGCGCTCCTTTTGGAAATCAGGGAAAAAGGAGATTATATTGAAAAAACCCTTTTGGGCGCAAAAGGTGTGAAGAGTGTTACCGGAAAAGGCCTGATGCGGGGCATTTTGCCGGAAAGACCGGTAGCCGACGTGGTAAAAGACTGTATCGCCCGGGGCGTACTGGTGCTGACGGCGAAGAATAAGATCCGTTTGCTTCCGGCGTTAAACATTCCCTTTGAACAATTAAAATCCGCAATCGAGATCCTGAAGGACGTTTTGGCGGCAGAGTAGACGGTTTTGCGGACGCCAATGCGCTTGGCGTCTGCTTTTGTGTCAGCAATCGGGAAAGGCGGAAACAATATGCCTCTGAAAAAAGAGATCAAAAAGGTACTGGTGATCGGTTCCGGTCCCATTGTCATCGGCCAGGCGGCGGAATTTGACTACGCCGGCGCCCAGGCCTGCCGGGTGCTGAAGGAAGCGGGGATCAATGTAGTCCTTTGCAACTCCAATCCGGCTACCATTATGACGGACAAAGCGTTGGCGGATGAGATCTATCTGGAGCCGCTGACCGCGGATACCGTCAAACGAATCATTGAAAAAGAACGTCCCGACAGCCTTCTTGCCGGGCTTGGGGGTCAGACTGGCCTGACCATCGCGATGCAGCTATCCAAGGAAGGCTTTTTGGAGCGGATGGGGGTAACCCTTTTAGGCACCAAGGTGGAAGCCATCAACAAGGCGGAGGACCGCCAGCTTTTCAGGGACACCATGGTCAAAATCGGCCAGCCGGTGATCCCCTCGGATATTGCCAACACCTTGGAAGATGCCCTTTCCATCGCCGGTCAGATCGGCTATCCGGTGATCGTCCGTCCCGCTTTTACCTTAGGCGGCGCCGGCGGCGGTGTGGCATATACGCCGGATGAACTGAAAGTGATCGCGAAAAACGGATTGATGCTTTCTCCTATTACCCAGGTTTTGATCGAGCGGTACATTTACGGCTGGAAAGAGATCGAATTTGAGGTGATGCGGGACGGAAAGGGAAACGTGATCGCCGTTTGTTCTATGGAAAACTTCGACCCGGTGGGCGTCCATACCGGCGACAGCATCGTTATCGCCCCGGCGGTGACCTTAGCGGATAAAGAGTACCAGATGCTCCGGAGCGCTTCTTTGGACATCATCACCGAGCTTGGCATCGAAGGGGGATGCAACTGCCAGTTTGCGCTGAATCCCGACAGCTTCGAATACGCGGTGATCGAGGTCAACCCCAGAGTTTCCCGTTCCTCCGCCCTCGCCAGTAAAGCCACCGGCTACCCTATCGCCAAGGTAACCACCAAGATCGCTTTGGGCTACACCTTAGACGAGATCAAAAACGACGTTACCGGCAACACCTACGCCTGCTTTGAACCGGCGTTAGACTATGTGGTGGTCAAGCTCCCCAAATGGCCTTTCGATAAATTTGTCAACGCCAGCAGAAAATTGGGCACCCAGATGAAGGCTACCGGAGAAGTGATGTCGATTGGCCCCACCTTTGAGATGGCGGTCATGAAAGCGGTACGGGGTGCCGAGATCTCGCTTGATACCTTAAACCATCCCGGCATCCAAAAGGAAGAGGACATTGTAAGCCGTCTGCACCAGGTGGACGATCTTCGGATGTTCACCGTTTTTGAGGCGTTAAAGCGGGGAGTCGCGCCCAAAACCATCCATGATATTACCAAGATCGATCTTTGGTTTATTGAAAAGCTTCATCGGCTTGCCGATTTTGAACAATCCATCCAAGGAAAGGCGTTGGACGATAAGACCTACCTTTTGGGGAAAAGACTTGGATATCCCGACCGGGCGCTGAAGCGCATTTCCGGGCATCCGCTTCCCACTCACCAATTTGCCGTCTACAAAATGGTGGACACCTGCGCTGCCGAATTTATGGCGGTAACGCCTTATTTCTATTCCACCTATGACGACGAATGCGAGGTCTTCTTCCCGGAAGAGAGAAAGCCTACCGTTATCGTTTTAGGCTCCGGCCCTATCCGTATCGGCCAGGGCATCGAGTTCGATTACTCCTCGGTGCACTGTGTATGGACGTTAAAGGAATTGGGGTACGAGGTGGTCATCATCAACAACAACCCCGAGACCGTCTCCACCGACTTCGATACCGCCGACCGGCTGTATTTTGAACCGTTGACACCGGAAGATGTGGAAAACGTCATCCACCGGGAAAATCCCGTGGGCGTGGTGGTCGCCTTCGGCGGCCAGACCGCCATTAAGCTGACCCAGTTCCTTTCCGACAAGGGGGTCCCCATTTTGGGAACCTCGGCGGAGGGAATCGATATCGCCGAGGACAGAAGCCGGTTCGACGCGCTGTTGGAGACCTTTTCCATCAAGCGTCCCAAGGGTCTTTCGGTGATGACCGAAGAGGAAGCGCTGAACGCGGCCAACACCCTTGGCTATCCGGTGCTCCTTCGTCCCTCTTACGTGATTGGGGGACAAAATATGACCATTGCCCGCACCGATGACGATGTGCGCCGGTATATGGAGATCATTTTGGCCCAGGGGATCGAAAACCCGGTTTTGGTGGACCAGTATCTAATGGGTACCGAGCTGGAAGTAGACGTGATCTCCGACGGAGAGGATGTACTGATCCCTGGGATCATGGAGCATATCGAGCGGGCGGGAGTCCATTCCGGCGACTCGATTGCCGTCTACCCTCCCTATAACCTCAACGATAAGATGCGGGAGACGATCATCGACTGTTCCACAAAACTTGCTTTGTCGTTAGGGACCAAGGGACTGGTCAATATCCAGTACCTGATCTATCAAAACGAGCTTTATGTTATCGAGGTCAATCCCAGAGCCTCCCGGACCATCCCTTATATCAGCAAGGTGACCGGAGTCCCCATGGTGGAGATCGCTTCCAAAATTATGGTGGGACAGCGGCTTCGGGATCTGGGGTACGGGTCCGGACTGTATCCGGCGCCCCCCTATTTTGCCGTAAAGGTTCCTGTTTTCTCTTTTGAGAAGCTCAATGATGTGAACTCCGCTTTGGGGCCGGAGATGAAGTCTACCGGAGAGGTTTTAGGTATCGGAAAGACCCTAAACGAAGCGTTGTTTAAGGGCCTCATTTCGGCGGGATACCGGCTTTACGATCATAACAAGGGAAACGGCGGAGTCTTTTTGACGGTGAGCGATTCGGATAAGTTGGAGATTTTAGAGCTGGCGAAAAAATTAAACGATCTGGGGCTGACTCTTTACGCTACCGGCGGCACCGCTGCGGAGATCCAAAAGCTCGGCATTGATGTAACGGTGGTTCATGGACTGTCCAAAGGCAATCGGCTCATGGAGCTTCTAGAGGAAGGCGCTTTCAATTACATTATCTATACCGGTATCGGAGAGCAAAAGTCGATAGAGCATTATATTACCATCCACCGCCGTGCCACCCAGCTTTCCATTCCCTGCATCACCTCTATCGATACGGCAAACGCGTTGGCGGACATTATTTTGAGCCGGTTCAACGAGTATAACACCGAGCTTGTGGACATCAACCATATGCGGGTGAGAAAACAGCGGCTTCCCTTTGTCAAGATGGAAGGCTCAGGAGACGATTATATCTTTTTCGACAATTTCTCCGGCGCCATTACCTGTCCCGAGTCTCTGGCGGTCACCTTCTGCGACCGAAACTACGGGATCGGCGGTATCGGTGTGATCCTGATGGAGGATTCGTCTATCGCCGACGCGAAGATCCGCATCTTCAACAAAGACGGAAGCACCGGCGAGATGGCAGGCAACGGGATCCGCTGCGTGGGAAAATATCTTTACGACAACGGCCTTGTGAAAAAGGAATTGATGACGATAGAAACCCAAAGCGGCGTAAAAACCCTTCGCCTGTACTGTATGGACGGCAAGGTCACGTCGGTTATGGTGGATATGGGCAAAGCGGAGTTTTCTCCCGAGAAAGTTCCCGTTTCTCTTCCTGGAGAAAGCGTAGTGGCCAGGTCGGTTTTGATCGGGGGAGAAAATTACGAAATCACTTGTGTTTCCATAGGAAATCCTCATTGCGTTGTTTTCTGCGATCAGGTGGACCGGGTAGATATCCCATCCGTAGGACCGTTGTTTGAAAACGCTTCTATTTTCCCTGAGCGGATCAATACCGAATTTGTTCGGGTAGTCAACAGCCACACCTTAAAAATGCGGGTGTGGGAGCGTGGCAACGGGGAAACGATGGCTTGCGGTACCGGGGCATGTGCCGCGGTGGCCGCCGCCGTTGCAAACGGCTATTTCGAAAAGGGAAAGGATATCACCGTAAAGGTTCGGGGCGGCGACTTACTGGTCAATGTCACCGACGAGCGGGTTACCCTGACCGGAGACGCCAAGCTGGTCTATGAAGGTATTGTAGAAATTTAAAGAAAATCCCTGCCGCAAAGCGGCAGGGATTTTTTGCGGTTACAGGTCGCCTAAACGAAGCACAGTAATGGAAATGGTATCATAAAAAGCGGGACCGCCTTGTACCACTACCTTTAGGGAGGTTGGAACGCTGTCTATACGAATGATACGGGAAAAGGTGTAGATCTCGTTATCATTTAACGACTGGAAATTGTGCTGGGCGGCGGCGCCGGGAAGCGCGCTTTGGTTTTGCTCCAAATACAAAAGGACAGGAAGGGGGAAGGATGTACATCTGGCGGGAGAAACGGTTCCATGGAAGGAGACCTGGTAGTAACCGGTTTGTTGGATCACGATGTCGGAAGCGTTATTTTGGTGGGTAACAGCGGATCCGTTTGCCAAAGCGTTTCGGTCGAAAATCAACGCGTCGCCCGAGTTCGCCGTTTGCGCCGGTGTAGAATAGGCCGATAGAAATTGGGGGGACGCTTCTTTGCCTGGTTCCCCGGCGGGGATGGTAAAGTCCAGCACGGCGTTTTGGGCTGTCCCCACGTTGACGACCTCGGCCGGTGTCCCCGGTTCTCCCGTCGTCACCGTTCCCACCTCTATCGTGGCGGCTTCCCCGGCGGGGATGGTAAAGTCCAGCACGGCGTTTTGGGAAGTTCCCACGTTGACGACCTCCGCCGGCGTTCCCGGTTCTCCCGTCGTTACCGTTCCCACCTCTATTGTGGCGGCTTCCCCGGGAGGTCCGGGACAACGGCAGACACAAGGACAAAACAGGGGGCAGCATCCGCCGCAGGAACATGGGGACATATTGTCGTTTCTTTCATTGGGATTTTGGTTCATAGTACCCTCTCTTTCTCGCGGAAATCTTAGGAGCGAGCCTTTCGCTCTTTTTATCCTATGACCCCGGACAAAGGATGGTTCCCTTTTCCTTTTCGACACATTTTAAGGCTCGTTTAACGTCTCCTTCAGCTTGGAAGCTCCGTTCGCAACCGACTGTGCGTCGGGAAGAATGACGTATAGATTTTGACCTGGCATAGAGTAGGTGGAGCGGTAAGCGCTGCTGCCCTGTGCCGTGTAGGTGGAAACCGACCAATCCGGCTTTTCAGTCAGCTGCATCTGGATGAGATTGGTGATCTGTTTTTTGGGCATATTGGTTTGGATACTGTCTCCGGCTGCATCCATGACATCCTTATAGTTTGTTAAGATGGCGGGAGATGCACATGCGCGGATCACGCCTTTGATGACCTCCATTTGATTGTTTACCCGTTGGTAGTCGCCGTTCGAAAAGGAATACCGCTCTCTCGCAAAAGCGAGGGCTTCCAAACCGGTAAGCCGATTATACCCCTTTTGGTAGTCCTTGATACCGGGGACAGAGAAAGCATATTCCGAGTACACGTCGATCCCGCCAAGGGCGTCGATGATCTCTACAAATCCGGAAAAATTCAGTCTGAGGTAATAAGAGACTTCTACGTCATAAAGCTGTTCTAACGCGTCGATCGAGGCTTCCACTCCGTAAATGCCCGCATGGGCAAGCTTATCCTTTTGTCCGTTGGTTTGAAAAAAGGAAAGGTAAAAATCCCGGGGCGTTGCCACCAAAGTGATCTTATGGGTGTTCAGGTTGACGGCCATCAAAATATTGACGTCACTGCGGGAGCGCGTAGAGATGTCGCCGTAGGTGTCAATACCGCTGATATAGACTAAAAAAGCTTCGTCAGCATCTGTGTGGGAGGAGGACGGGGAGTCCTCTTTTGGCTGATCTTGCTGGATAACCAATCGAAAGATGCACTTTATTTCGTCTTTCATCCACTGGTATTCGGGAACCTCCTTAAAGTTTTCCAGGTAGGTTTCCTCTAAAAGAATGGCCTGGACCTTTTTTTCCTTCAGCCCGTCCGCCAAATCGAACATCGTCTCGTAGCTGGATACGGCGGGAAGGGTTCCAAGATCGTTTTGAAGCTGGTCCCATAAGGAGGAAAAGGAAGGGTCCCTTAGCGCATTTGTCGTCCCGTAACTGTATCCGGCGGTGTCTAAAAGGGTAGATGCCGGATCCTCTTTGAGGACATAGACCGCAAAGGAAGCGGTAGGCGTTTTGCTGGCGGTGATCTCGTCGAGGGTATCGTGAAACAGAAACAGCGATCGGGTCACCAGTAAAGCAAACCACAAAAGGAAGGCGCCCGCCGTTATGAATATTGCAAAAAGGATCCGCTGTTTGTTTTTTTTCTTTTGGTTCATCTCCATTTTCCTTTTGCCATCTCCTTTAAGAGGAAGAAACCGAGGGCGGATTCCGATCGTAGGGAGACCGGGTCAAAAAGCGGATATCGATGCGTGAGGAGAGATATTGGAGCTGATCTTGCATCCGCTTTTCTTTTTCCTCTTTTAAATGATCTTTTTGAGAACCCGTTTTCAAAAAGCCGTCAAAGCCCGCCAGGAAGACCTGGGATACGCCGCACCGGCAAAGAAAGGCTAATAGCATCAATCCCGCGTTGTCTCCCACCAGCGGGTCCGAATTGGTACAGCGGGCGTAGTCTGCGAACAAAGCATTTTCCCATACCTCGTCAACCGAAAGATTGGAGGTAAAGATGGCTTCCACCTCGGGGAACCGGCGCAGCTGTTTTAAAATTCCCGCAAGCCGTTTGTGATTGCTGATAAAACAGGCGTCTACCGGGTAATGGGGCGGTATAAAGTTAACGGAAATCACAAAAGGGGACTGCTCTTTGAGAAAACGGGCAATACGTTTTTCTTTTGTCTGCAGACTGTTTCCCGGCGCCAAAATCAAGACCTTTTTCTTTCCGATGCGGCGGCTTACTTTTCTCACCGCGTTATGGTCGTCGATCGCCTGATTCTGGTAATGGGTGTATAATCCTTCGATAAGCTTATGGTCATAGATGGGGCGGTACTCTTTGGGAATGGAAAGAATGATCTTTTCGATGTCCTTTACCGTCAATGTCCCTCGGTCGATGAGGTAGGAAGCGTAATTGGGATGGCAGATATGGCTCGCGGCGATATGGTAAGGAAGTGCGTATCCCCACGCATACTTCTCTCGGATGGGGGCGATATATTCGTCGTAGATACCCATAATTTCCGACACGTCATATTGGGAAGCAATATTTTTGTTGATATACTGGGTAATCAGCTCGGTGGGGAGATTTCCCGCCCCCCGGCCGATCCCGTATACCGACGCGTCTATGATCAGGGTTCGTTTGGTTTGGATTTTTCCCAGGACCTGGGCGTTGGAGAAGGCAAGCTGCAAATTGTTGTGGCCGTGAAATCCGATATGGATTTCGGGATCCATATTTTCATTGATGAGATGGAAGCAATGGGAGACATCGTTTCGGTACATGCTTCCCAATGTGTCCACAATATAAAAGGCGTAGGGTTTTAACCGGTTGATCCGTTCAATAAGCCGCAAAAGCTCCATGTCGGTGTAAAATACGGTGCTTACCGGCTGCATAAACACTTTGTAGCCCTTGGCCATTAAGATCTCCGCCCATCCCATTGCCTTTATGATTTCGTTTTGATGGAAGGTAAGGCGGATTCCCTGGATCCCGGTTTTGTCGCAATCTGAAAGGGAAAAAGGGTGAAGCTCCTTTTCCCCCATGGCGATCATAGCCACATACATACATCTTCGCTCCCGTTTGGGCAGCAAGCTTTCGATCTCTTTTACATTTTCATATAAGGAGTAATCCTTTCCTCTGGCCTTCTGGGTCAAAAATCCGCATTCCACAATATCTAAATGGGCGGCGTCCAATTTGTCCAATATGGCGGTGATGGCGCTTTTCCCAAAATGCCAGTCATTGACATATCCGCCGTCCCGCAGCGTGCAGTCCAAGACCTGGATACTCATTTTTCATCAACTCCCTTTTTTAAACGGCTTTCGATCCTCCGACGCACCTCGTCCAAATCCTTTTTGGTATCCACCGAAAGGGTTTTCGCTTCTACTAAGATCATGGTTAACGGCTTTTGATGCTCAACAAAGCGAAGCTCGTTAATGTCCTCTATCGTTTCTAAAGGGCCTTTTGGCGTGTGGGCAAAAAAGGAGAGGGCATCTTTTGAGTAGCAAAGGACTCCGAGATGTTTATAAAAAGCGTAGGCTATGGTGGATTTGGGATAGGGGATGAGGTTTCGGGAAAAATAGACGGCATTTTTGTCGGGACCCACCGCCACTTTGATGTTGGAGCTGTCCAGCGCCTCCACCGGATCGGAGATCTTAGTCATTAAATTGGCGGCAAAAAAATGCTCCGGATGGGTAGGAAGGATCTTTTCGATCACCTTGGGATCGATCAAAGGCTCGTCGCCGTTGACGCAAAGATAAAAGTCTCCTTTTACCTGTAAGGACACCTGGTAGACCCGTTCGGTGCTGGTGGCACAGGATGGTGTCAAAATACAGGGAATATCCTCTTTTTGACACACCTGCTTTATTTTCTCGCTGTCAGTAGCCAGGTAGACTTCGTCGATCCCCTTTGCTTTTTTGACCTGATGATAGACCCACCACAGCATAGGCTTTCCGGCGATATCCGCTAAGGGCTTTCCGGGAAGGCGCGTCGAATCGTACCGTGCGGGAATGACTGCGACGATTTTCATCTGTTTTCTCCTCTCTTTCTTCCAAACCATGCCGCCAGCTTTCGAAGGGGCTTGGTGATCCGCCAGCTGGTGGATTGCTCATAGGTGTCGATGACCTCCTGAAGACGGCTTTCCCATTGCCTTTCCAGCGTATCCAAAGCCTGGCGGTCGGATCTGATCGGGGAAGGGGACGCTTTTACTGCCGCCGCTGGCTTTTGATCTCGAAGCTGTTTATATAGATTCCAGTTTTCCAAGATCCGCTGGGACCACAAATGAAGAACCGAGCTGCTTACAAGTTCGAATCCCTCGGGTACCGGCATCCTTTCTTTTTTACAGCAGTTTTCCCCGTTTTGCATATCATAAGCCAATACGTCAGGCAGGTAGATTTGGATCTCTTTGGCGAGAAGCTGACGCCGGCCGTTAATTTTGAAATCAAAGTCCAGTACCAAAAGGTCGCGGATCCGGTCCTTTAAGGGAAGGAACGCGGTGTTGAAAATGTTGGGTTCCTCATAGCTTCTTAAGAGAGCCTGGATGAAATAATGATGGGGAAGGGCGCCAAAACAGCTGTCGGTGAGGGATTCTTCGTCTTCAAAGCCAAAGAAGATCCGTTGAAGCCGAAGGGCCTTGAGGCGAAGATTGGGAAGGCTTTGCCGGCTTAAAACGATTCCGCCGTGTTTGAAAAGCAGACGCAGGGCGATATATTCCTCCGCGAAAGCCGTTTTGCCCTCCGCAAGTGCTTTGGGGATGCAGTCCGGAAGGGATGGGTCTAAAAGCATTTCTTCTCCTGATGTGAGAAGCTGAGAGGCGGGAAATGTTTTCTTTACGGTGTCTTTCCAGCTTTCGGGCAGCGGATGCCGGATCTCTACACAGATCAGGTTTTCGGGGATCACCTCCCGGTCTAAAAAGTCGAGGAGCTTTTTGACCCTTTGGTCGGAAGCAAGATACCGGTTCAGCCGGAAATCGGATTCATATTCTTTTAAAAGTTCGATAAAGTCCGCCTGAAAGATGATGCGGGATTGGGTCATATTCCAAAAAAGCTGTTTTGCGGCGCAGTAGATGACCTCCTCGCGGAAACAGCGGTCGCTTTCGTCAATAAAAAAGCGAAACGCCTGGATGATATCCACCATTTCTCCCGCCTGGGTGGTAGAAAGGGTATTGGCACGCCGGTAGTAATGGTAAAAGGCCTTCGGGATATAGCCGATGGAAAGGCATCGGGTCACCATAGCGGGAATGAGGGCAATGTCCTCAAACAGCATTTTCCGGTACCGGTTTTGCTCCCATAAGGTGCGCCGAAACAGCTTGTTGACGCTGTAGGTGATGTTGTTTCCGTAAGCGATATAGTCGGGAAGATCGATCTCCTCCTTGGAATAGGTGGAGACCACCGAGGTCCGATCCTCTTCGACATAGAGGATTTGAACGTCGCACATCACCATATCGTAATCGTTTTCCTTTGCTTTTTGGTACATGCTTTGGTACATGTCCGGCTCCACCGTATCGTCGGAATCCAAAAAGGCGATATATTCTCCGGACGCCAAAGCGATGCCGGCGTTACGCGCCATGCCAAGCCCCTGATTTTCCTGGTGGATCACGCGGATCCGGTCGGGATATTCTTTTTCATATTGATCGCAAATTTGGGGCGAAGCGTCGGTGCTTCCGTCGTCTACCAAAATGATCTCCAAATCAGAGAGGGTCTGGTTCAAAACGGAATCCACCGCCCGGTTCAGGTATAATTCCACCTCGTATACCGGTATGATCACCGAGACCTTTTTTCTATTTTCCATGATTTCCTCCCAGATAGTCGAGAATATGTTTCAACTCCATATGCGTTTTGGGCAGATAGAAACGCTCTCCCGCAAAACGATCATAAAACCGCCGAAGGTATTTTTTGAGTATCGCGTCCTCTTTCCATAAAACCTTCCCGTCAAATAAAAGGTAAAGGAGTACACAAGGAAGATCCAGTCCGAAAATCAGCCTTCCCGTAAGCGCTGCGTTGGAGCAAACGGTCAAAAGGCAAGGGACGCTTTGCGGCCGGTTGAGAAGCGACAGCTCCCATGGCGCATCATCCAGATAAGGTCTTGTCAAGCCGAGACGGGCGGGAAGATTTTCCGGATTTCTGGGATGGGGCTTTACGGCAAACCGGCTGCTTCCTACGATTTGCTGGCATTCCTTCATCAGTGCTAAATCGTTGCCTTTGATCCCCTCCGCCCGGAAGGACTGCTCTAAAAAAAGGAAATCCGGCGGATCGTTTATGGGCTGGTACTGGAAAATAAAATTCAGCGTTTCTTTCAAGGCTTCATCGTCTTTTGAAATCTTGGGTATAGGAGCGTTTGGGATGGCGTCCCCCCGTATCGCCAATTTCGGCTCATAAAGAAGGATCATCTTTAGCTTTTTTCGGATAGCCTGTCCTTGGGGATATTGGTTGATGGGCGCCCGGTCCTTTTTAAGATAGTCGATAACATACGAGGAAAAGCCGTCCTCGTATCCGATAAAGTCACAGTTTTCTTTTTGGTATACCCAGGCGAGCATACGGGCAAGCAGATCGAAATTGGCAAAATAGATAGTCCTGTAGGATGCAAGCTCGTCGGTAAAAGCAAATCGAAATTGGCGGGGTGCGGTTTCAAAAAGGGCTTGGATCTCTTTTTGCGAGGCAAAGGCGTATTTGGGATGAAAACCTTTTACCCTTCCCTGGATCACCCGGCAAAAAAGGCCGGTCTCCCGAACTCTGGATGCGCAGCTTTCCATTTTAGGAAGAATGTCGGTCAAAAGAAGGTCGGTTTTTGTCGATTTTAGTATGGATCGCTTCAGATGTACCGCGGTCATCAGCTGGTACACCGAATTGACGATGATCAAAGCTTGGGACACCGTTATCACCTCCCAGACGGCAGATTTGAAAATGATGCTTTAAATTTTCACATCCGGTAGAATCCCATGTATAGATGACTTTGGGCTTTTTGGTAAAAACGTAGGGCAAAAGCTCCGAAGGAAAGATGGGCTTGATGATCTGAGCGCCGGGGAATATGGCGCGGTAATGCAAAGGGTCATCAGGGTGTTTTTTAATGATCAGCGACGTTTGCTTCAAAGGACCGGCAAAAAACGTTTGGTAAAGGGAAAGCTGCGCTTCTTTGGAAAGCAGCCCCTGGCTGGAAAACTGCTGGGTCAAAAGGATCCCGTCTGCTTTGGTGCGTATTTTTTTTCGAAGGAAAAAGGAAATCACTTTTTTTCGCTCTTTATGAGGAAGACTTTCGAGGACCTCCTCTACCGAAAAGTGTTCCAGCTGTTTTTGGGGATTCGACGATGCTGGAATCGGATTTTGACAGATCACCGTTTGGATAAGCGGGTGGCTTAAGTCAATCAAACCATATCGATCCGCCAAAGCGGCATGAAAAGGAAAAAGGGCGGATAATGCGCTTTTGAGACGGGCGGGATTTTGGTAAAGTCCCGCCGCGTCCTCAAAGGCTGTAAAAGGGATGTTTTGCGTTATGAGATATAAGGAGAAATAAAAATGTGCGCCCGCCACATAAATAAGGGCGCCGTTTTGTATGGGAAAAGGGAGAAGCCTTTCGGCAAACTTTTTGGTGTCTAAAAGGATCTGTGCTTCGTTTTGATGAGGGATCTGTCCGTAGGGGAAAAGAAAGACCCGGTCAAAAAAGCGGCCTTTCAGACGTTTCCAATTCGGGTACTTTTCTATGATAAAGTCCGGCAATACCAGTGTGCTGTCAGCGTTCGGGTGCTTTGTCATGCGATGGAGCATACATTCTAAAAGCTGATAAGAGCTGATGGCATGGTAGAAAACCTTACACCTGTTCTCCCATTTGTTTTTCATCCAGCAGCGCCTCCATCCTTTTTCGAAATTTTCGGTTTTTAGGGTCTAAAACCGTTAGCATAGGCGCGTAAGCATCCCGCCCGCTAACAGGAAGGGAGTATCCGAAACGAGCTTCTGTTTCTAAAAAAAGAGAGACAAAATCCAAGATCCCCTGGTGGATCGCTTTTCTTTTTTCAGGGTAAGGAGGCGGCGTCTGAAAGCAGATTTCCCAACCATTTGGATGGCGGGGGAGAATTTTTTTTACGCTTCCCTCGGGTGCGCCCAATAAAAGCTCCCAATAGAGATTGTGGTCCTTTTGGGGGTGATGGAATTGGAAAAGATCCCGGTTGATACCGGAGGAAAAAAGGTAGCTTGTCAGCGCTCCCGAAAGGAAAAGAGGTTCGGCGGCGTCGGCATTTTCGCTGTTTGCCGATAAGGTTCCCGCTAAAATGCCGGTGATGAAACAGTTTTTCCCAAAAAGATGGTTGACAGCAGCGTTTAACATCACCGCGCCGCTTCCCATCCATCCGATATCCACTGCTCCCACTCTTGTGCTGTCTTTCAAAAGATGGGAGTAATATCGTTTTGCTCCTTCGATTTGGGGACGGTAAAGGGATAAAACCTCGTCCCAATGGGCCTGTAAATAGCTTTTTACCGTATCCATATTTTTATGCGTCAGTTTTTGACGGGGATCCAGTTCGGTTTTTTGGCAAAGAGGATGGGTCAGCGGGGAAAGCTCCATACTTTCCAAAGCGGACTGGATAGAAATGGAGCCGTCCGCCTTATGGAATAAAAAGCGGTGGAAGTATTCCCTCGGAAAAAGACAAGCGGTTATTTTACATGCCATCTGTCTCGACCAGTAGGCGTAGCTTATGGTTTCCTTTTCCTCGGGATACATTTTTTGGTACGCTTTGTAAAGGACCGCTCCGTCTCTGGAAAAAAAGAAAAGCTTTTGGAAGGAACGGCTTTGAGCCAGATGGTGGATAAACCGGCAGTACCCTACCGCAAACAGGCCGCCGTAAAGAAAGCCGTATTCATATTCCGGCGAATAGGTGTAAAGGCCGTTATAAAGATGGATGTTAGCGATCCCCCGGTAAATGCTTCCCACAATAGGGGAGAGGTCAAAGGTGCGGCGGCGGTTTCCCATTGTCTGGACATTGGGATAGAGGATACTTGAGATCCCCGCAAGGCTCGCCTTTTTGCCGTCGGAAAAGGGGTTGTCCCCGATATGAACCATGCGGCATTTCGACGGAACCCGCTTTTTTAAGACGTTATAAAGGCCTCCGTCCCCTTTGGAAACGGTTTCCTCTGAGGAAACGAGAATGAGAGAAAAGCCGTGGTATCCGCATTGCTCCAAAAGGCTTTGGATCTGTTTTGGACTAAGGTACATATCCGAAACGGCGGCGAGGAGCTTTCCTTTTTCTTCGAGAAGCTTTACGACAGCCTGCATATAAGGGTTTGGGACACAAGAGCGCTGTTCCACCGCCCATTCCGCAGCCATCCCCTTTTCCCTTGGGATACCGGTTTCCTTTTCCAAAGCGCTCCAGATGTCCTTTAAGGTCACTTCACCGGACATTCCCTGTTCTTTTCGCTTTTGCCGAAGCTCTCGCTCCGTTTGTATTCTCGCGGCGCGAAAATCGGGATAGGAAAGCTCCTTTCCAACAAGATAAAACAGGTCGGTGGGATCGCTAAAGGGGCGAAAAAGCAATGTGTCAAAAACATCAAAGGAGATCACATCGTACCCTTCGAGAGCGTTTACAAATTCTTTCGGGCTTTGCCGAAGGGAAAGGGAAGACTCGGAGCCCTTTTGATAAAGCCGGGGCGCATCGGAGTGAAAGGAACAAAATCCTGAGGACAGCCAAAGCCAAAACAGGTACAGATAGCTTGGAAACCGTCCTTTTTTTGCCCGCATAGCCTGGTAACGGACCCGGATCTTTGGATTTTGAAAGACGAGGTTTATGAGCCGCTGTTTGATCTTCATAAGGCGGACAGCGCCTTTTCGTAGGCGCCGCAAACCTCCGACGGCGTTCCGATTTTTCGGATCCTTCCATTTTCCAGCCAGATGACCCGGGTACAGTGATCGCGGATAGCGGCGTTGGAATGGGAGACCATCAAAACGGTGGAGCCGCCGTGGATCATTTCCCGAATACGCGCCTCGCTTTTTTTTCGAAAATGGGAGTCCCCCACGCTCAACACCTCATCTAAAATTAAGATCTCCGGCGCCTCTTGTGCGGCGGCGATGGCAAAGCTCAGCCGCGAGACCATACCGGAGGAGAAATTTCTCACCTTTTCATCCATAAAGCCCTCTAACTCCGAAAACCGGACGATACTTGGGTATACATCATCGAGAAACGCCTTGCTGTAACCGATCAAAGCCCCGTTGAGATAGACATTTTCTTTTCCGGTCAGCTCCGGATCAAATCCGGCGCCCAAAGTCAAAAGGCGCACCTTTTTTTTGTCCACCAGTATCTTTCCGGATGTAGGTGTCAGTGCGCCCGCGATGATCCGAAGTAAAGTGCTTTTTCCCGAGCCGTTTTTTCCGATCAGCCCGATGATCTCTCCTGTTTGCACCGTAAAGCTGACATGATCCAAAGCGGTAAAGTATTCCCGATGCCGGTTTCCCAAAAGGGTTTGGACCAAAAGCTCCTTGAGACTGTGAGACTTAGTCTGCGCTTTCAAAAAACGCATGGTCACATCCTGCGCGATGATTTCCGTCTGGTTTGGATAGGACATACCGACGCTCCTTTGCTATAGACTTTGCATCATCCGGCTTTTGCTTTTTCGAAAAACCGTGCTCCCCAAAAGGTATACGCCCCCGCCCCATAAAAGCATCAGAAGAAAGACTCGGTTTTCCGGCCAAAGCCCGGAAAGTACCGCGTTTCGCATACTGGAAATAAAAAGAAAGAGGGGATTTTGCTCGATCAGCGTTCGGATCGGACCGGACAGCTGTTCTACCGGGTAAAAGATGGCGGAGCAATACATCCATAAGGTCAGCGCCACCGAGTAGAGATGTTTGATGTCTCCGAAAAAGAGATAGGCCGCCGAAAGAAGATAGGAAATCCCCAAAGCGAAGCCAAATAAGCATAAGATCAAAAAGGGAGCGATGAGCATACTCCATTTGGGCGGTATTTGAAAGACGATGAGCATGATGGCGTAAGCAATGAAAGAGTATCCCAGCTGGACAAAAGCGGTATAGACTCTCGCGAAAACGAAAAGCTCCATAGGAAAATGGATCTTTAACAGCAGCGCTTTGTTGTCTGATAAAGTAGTGACCGACGTGTTGGTGGCACCGGTAAAAGCCTGCCAGAGAAGGTAGCCGGTGAGATAATAGATGGGGTAATGCTCAATGGTGCGGCGAAACAGCTGGGAAAAAATCAAAGAGAGGACC
>CALWZB010000058.1 GCA_944385915.1 uncultured Clostridia bacterium
TCCATGGTGCTTCTAATGCTTCCCACCCGGTGAAACAGGCGCTGTGGGGGATCACCGAGGTCTTTTTGGACACAACGGTGATGTGTACCTGTACCGGACTTGTGATTTTGCTGACGGTGGGACCAAACAGCGGAGAAGATGGTATGGCGCTAACATTATCCGCTTTCCAAACGGTATTTCAGGACAAAGCTGCGGTTTTTTTGTCCGTGGTTTCGGCGATATTGGCGTTTGCCAGCATGATAGGCTGGTACTACTACGGAGAGAAAGCGTCGGAAAGCCTCTTTTCCGGAAAAACAGGGAAAAAGGTCTATGCTTTTTTGTTTTTGACCGCCGCGTTTTTTGGTACGCTGATGCAGGGAGAAACCATCTGGGAATGGGCGGACGTATTCAATTTGCTGATGGCGGCGCCCAACTGTATTTCTGTCTTTGCCTTGCGGAAAGAGGTTTTTATGGTAACAAAGGCTTATTTTGACGATATCAGGACAAAAAAGAAAGAGAAAAAAAGAATATAAGCGTAAATTCGCGAAAATCAGAGATTACATTGGACCACACTGGAAAATAAGCGAAATTTTCGTAAAATAAAGCAAGATATCCGTTTGAATAATCAGTTCGCTTTTGGTATAGTGTATTTTGTAAGTTTACAGTTGTTTTTATACAGTGGATATTTTAAGGGAACGGAGGCTTTCATGAACGAAAAACCAAAAGCGCTGATTGTTTCATCCGACGTATTGCCGGATGTGTTTTTGAAGGTGATCGAAGTGAAACGGCTCTTGTCCACTACCCAGGCCAAAAACTCCTCCGACGCCTGCCGCCAGGTAGGAATTTCCCGAAGCGCTTATTACAAATATAAGGACAACGTCCAGGTGTATGAGGAAGCGGATAACGGAAAGCTCTCCACTCTTTATTTGAAGCTGTCGGACGAGCCCGGCGTTTTGTCCAAGGTCTTACAGAAATTATATGAATTGGGCGCAAACATTTTAACGGTGAACCAAAGTATTCCCGTAGATACGGTAGCGATCGTAACGGTGAGCGTGCGGTTCGACCAACATAAACTGGATCCGGATTATATTTTAAAGACATTGGGCGAGGTTTATGGCGTTGTTTCGGTAAAGAGAATATAATAGGAGGTACCGGATCTTATGGTACAAATTGCGGTTTTGGGATATGGCGTCGTCGGTTCCGGCGTTGTGGAACTATTACAGAAAAACAGGGAAGAGATCAAAAAGAAAAGCGGGATCTGTTTTTCTGTAAAACGAATTTTGGATTTGAGAGATTTTTCCCATCTTCCTTGTGGCGATCGTTTCACAAAAGATTTTTCTGACATTTTAGAAGATGAGGAGATTACGGTGATTGCTGAGGCGATGGGAGGGATTTCCCCGGCCTATGAGTTTGCCAAAAAAGCGTTGATGGCAGGAAAAAGCGTGGTGACCTCCAATAAAGAGCTGGTTGCGGCAAAAGGCGCGGAGCTTCTTCATCTCGCGAGGGAAAACCAAGTGAATTTTCTATTTGAAGCCAGTGTCGGCGGAGGTATTCCGGTGATCCATCCCCTTTACCAATGCTTATCCGCCAACCGGGTAGACCGGATCGCCGGCATCCTGAACGGGACCACCAATTACATTTTGACCAAGATGGAAACCGAGAAAGCAGATTACGGAGAAACCTTAAAAAGGGCGCAGGAGCTCGGCTATGCCGAACGGGATCCTTCCGCAGACGTAGACGGCCACGATGCCTGCCGGAAGATCTGCATTTTAGCGTCTCTTGCTTTTGGGAATCATATCTATCCGGAAACGGTTTACACCGAAGGGATCCGGGACATCACCTCAGATGACATTCTTTTAGCCGGCGCCGCGGGCTATCGGATCAAGCTGTTAGGGTCTGCCGCATTGACTGAAAGCGGAGATATGGACGTTTCCGTCCGGCCGACGCTTGTTTCGAAAGCACATCTGTTAGCAAATATAAGCGATGTTTTCAACGGCATTATGATCCACGGTGACGCTGTGGGAGAGACCCTTTTTTACGGCAGGGGAGCGGGAAAAGAAGCTACTGCCAGCGCCGTGGTTTCTGATATCATCGAAGCGGCATCCAGAAATGGGAACTGTCCTTTCGTTTACTGGGAGGACCGTAAAGATCATCGTTTAGTGGATGGCTCGGCGCAGAAGGGAAGCTTCTATTTTCGGACGGATCTTTCGGAGGACGCCCTGCTATCCGTATTTCCGGATGCGAAAAAAGTATGTGCGGACGGAAAAACCGCATGGATCATCTCTTCGATTTCCGAAAAAGAGCTGCGGGAGAAAACAAAGGAACACCTTCTCATTTCCCTCAAGCTCTTTTCATAAGAAATATCATTTTTTGGGAGGCACCTATGGAACTGATAGTTCAGAAATTCGGCGGCAGCTCGGTAGCCAACAAAGAGCGTATTTTTAATGTCGCGCGGATCATCACCAAAACATACCAGGAAGGAAAAAATGTGGTTGCTGTTGTTTCCGCTCAGGGTGACACTACGGATGACCTCATTGCCAAAGCGGCGGAGATCAACCCCCATGCCAGCAAGCGGGAGATGGACGCTTTGCTTTCCAGCGGTGAACAGATTTCCAGCGCGCTGCTCGCGATGGCGATCGAAGCCTTGGGATTTCCCGTTGTATCCTTAAACGGCCGTCAAGCCGGTTTTGTTACCGACTCCAGCTACACCAAAGCCCGGATCAAACGGGTAATCACCGAGCGTATTGAGCGGGAGATCGATAAACGGCGGATCGTGATCGTCACAGGATTTCAGGGAATCAACCGATATGACGACATCACGACTTTGGGACGGGGCGGAAGCGATACCAGTGCCGTTGCCATTGCTGCCGCGATGAAGGCGGATCTGTGTCAGATCTATACCGACGTCGACGGCGTTTATACGGCGGATCCCCGTATCGTAAAAAATGCGAGAAAATTAAGCGAGATCTCTTTTGATGAGATGCTGGAGCTTGCGTCATGCGGCGCACAAGTCCTTCATAACCGCTCGGTGGAAATGGCAAAAAAATATAACGTCAACTTGGAGGTTTGCTCCAGTCTGGAAGACAAACCCGGAACAAAAGTAAAAGAGGTAACGAAAATGGAACAAATGCTGATCAAAGGTGTTGCAAAAGATGACGATGTAGTGAGAATTGCGGTCATTGGCCTTCCCGATAAACCTGGTATTGCCTTCCGGATTTTCCAGCTTTTAGCCAATAAAAAGATCAATGTGGACATTATTTTGCAGTCTATCGGACGGGACGGCACCAAAGATATCAGTTTTACCGTTCCCAGCGACAGCAAGGAACTGGCGATGGAGACCCTTTCGGAGCATAAGGAGCTTTTGGATGCCGCTCATATCGAATACGACGATAACGTGACTAAAGTTTCCATCGTCGGCGCCGGTATGCAGTCTAATCCCGGCGTTGCCGCCAAGATGTTCGAGGCTCTTTATGAAGCGGATATCAACATCCAGATGATCTCCACCTCTGAGATCAAAATCTCGGTGCTCATTGCCAAGGAATTGGGCGTCAAAGCGATGAATGCGTTATCCAATGCGTTTATCGGATAAAAAAGTGTGTTTGAAAAGCACCGGCTTCGAAGGATTTCGGAGCGGGTGCTTTTTTTAGAAAGGAACCGGTCACGGCATTGAACCAAAAGTCCTTTGGAAAAGGAGAGCGCATTTGCTTTGACTTTGGCGATCACCAGGTAGGGTATCTGTCCTTATCAAACGCTGTCTTTACCTTTTTGCCGGGCTGACGCAAAATGAGGGCAGGGTAAGGGCTTGCCTTTTTCTGGATCCAAAACCTATGGTGGATAACACAGCGCTTTTTGATTATTCTCTATTTTTCATTTCCTGCCTTTTTGATTATTATCAGGAAACCAAAGACCAAAAAACCCTTTTGAAATTATGGGATACCGCTTATCGCCAAATCGAGCTCTCCCAAAAACGGATAGGAGATGACGGCGTCGTTTTGGACAGTGACGACTGGTGGTGCTTTTTGGATTGGAGTGATGACCTTAATAAACAGGCGGGTGCTCAGGCGGTGTTTCTTTATACGCTAAAGCAGGCGCGGTATCTTGCCGAAGAATTGAACGATACCTACCGTCTTCCACAAATCGAAGAACAGA
>CALWZB010000059.1 GCA_944385915.1 uncultured Clostridia bacterium
CAGCTCGCCATACACCAAAATCGCTCCAACAACTTACCTATGCGCCCCTTGGCCTGGCTCTCTCCCAAAGAAAAACTTGCTGCCTTCTTTGAATCTTTCACTGTACAAAATGTTTGACAAACCTACAAGCTTCAACGCTCTCTGTTCTCATACCTGCGGCAGCCAAAGCGGCGGGATCATTTGCCCATAGTCACATCCAACAAAGTCATCCGCCCGCAGCGCCAGGCAAGTTTTATCCCACCGCCAACAAACGGAAACAAAAAGCATGGCACCGCAAAAAATACAATAAAACTTGGCAAAAAGGTTGACAAGTACACTTGGCTCCTATATAATAACGATATACCAAGAAAACTTGGCAATTTGATCAAGGAGGCGCTTTATGGATAAATACGAAATTTTAGCAAAGAGCAGAGCGGAAAACAAAAATCATGACATATATGAACAGGATGTCTTAAAGCAGGCAAGCAAAAGCGCAGTCGTGGTTCAGATGAGCTTGGCGACCATCTTTTTTTTGGCGCAGATCTTTTCTGGCAAAGGCATCAACTGGGGATTATGGGCACTTGTATTCAGTGGGAATATGACCATCAACTGGGTAAAGTATCGGAAACTGCACCGGAAATATGAATTGGTAATCGCAATCGCCTATGCCATATTGGTATCCGTAATGTCCGGATACTACATCTATCATTTGGTGGCATCTCCCTCTGGCCTTTAAACCGGTAGAAAACATGAACGATAAGCTCATATTAAAAAACCGCCTGAAGGAAGCACGGGCAGAATTGAAATTATCCCAGAGTCAACTGGCGAATATGATCGGCGTGTCGCGAAATACCATCAGTTCCATTGAAACCGGCCAGTTTAATCCCACGGCAAAATTGGCGCTCATCCTTTGCATCGCATTGGACAAAAAATTTGAGGAACTGTTCTATTTTTAAACAGCTTTTCCGGCATCAACACTGCAAAAAACCGCCCGCAATCCAGGCGGGCGGTTTCGCATCTCATCTCGTATCCCATAAAACCGCTTTCATTTCAAACGCCGGTTTCCCAAACGGGTTACAGATACAGCTCACATTCCTTTCGGTCGGCGCAAACCTTTCCTAACATAGCGGAAATATTGGCAAGAGCCTCGTCATCGATCTTTCTCGCAAACCGGGGGCAGACCGAAACGCAGCGCATGCAGGAAATGCACCGTTCGCTGTCGGTGTTCTGGGGGTGATCCAGATCAATGGCCTCCACCGGGCAAAGGCTGGCGCACTGGCCGCAGCGGATACAGTTTTCGGTAGCGGCAGGGACCATCCCTTTGCCGCCCCGGCTTTTATACGGGCGGTTTCCGGGGATGGATGGTGCTTTCGTTTCGCCGGAAACAAGTTTTTCCCGAATTTGCTTTCCAAAATCGGTAAGGACCTTTTGATCTGCCTTATCGGGACGTCCCGCGGCAATATTTCTGGCAATGGAATGTCTCGCAACAGCGGCGATCGCCGCGGTCACTTGAAACCCGGCTTCGCATGCGGTATCTTCCAGTTCCACTAACGTATCCTCGTAAGCCCGGTTGCCGTAAACGCAAATCAAAACCGCCTTTGCGCCGTTTCCCTGTAACGCCGCGATCCGGTCTACGGCGGTTTGGGGCACTCTTCCCCCGAAAGAGGGAACGGCGATCAGCGCGATATCCTCTTTCGCAAAGGAAATCCTTTTAAAATCGGTTTTGGGGTCAGTCAGGTCTACAGTCTGTGACCCGCATTCATCCTTCCAGGTCCGCGCTAACAGATTGGCGATTGCTTCGGTCCCGCCGGTAGGGCTGAATGAAACGATATAACATGTCATCCCATCGTCTCTCCTTCCTGTTTCCAAATCATTACCGGCTTAAATACTCCTGAAGGGCTTTTCCTAAGATTTTCGTTCCTTCTACCACCTTTTCATCAGAAGGGGTGGAGTAATTTAAACGGAAGCACTGGCTGGGGGTATTTTCTTCGACGTTAAAGGCGACGCCCGGCACCACCGAAACGCCCTTTTCCTTACAATACTGGACAAAGCCCAGCATATCCGCGCCGTCGGGCAAGGTGCACCATAAGAATAATCCACCTTCGGGCACCGTATATTTGACTTCTTTGGGGAAGGTTTCCCGGATCGCAGACAGCATCAGACCGCTCTTATGCTTATATAACTTCCGAATGCTCTCGATATGGCCGTCGTAGTCGTATTTTTCCATATACTCCGACACCAACATCTGGAAAAAGAGATTGGTATGTACGTCGCTCGCCTGTTTTCCCACTGTCATCTTGGCGGCGATCGCTTTGGGTGCCAGTACAAATCCGATCCGGATCCCCGCGCTCATAACTTTGCTCATGCTTCCGCAGTAGATCACGATGCCTTCGGTATCCAGAGATTTGATGGTAGGGATATCCTCGCCGTCGAACCGAAGCTCGCCATAAGGGTTGTCCTCCAAAATGATGACTCCGTATTTGACGCAAAGGTCATAGATGGCTTTGCGCTTTTCAAGGCTAGTGCAGGTGCCGAGAGGATTTTGGAAAGAAGGGATGGTGTAGAGCATCTTGACGTTTTGGTTTTCCTTGAGCGCCTTTTCCAATTCCTCGATATTCATGCCATCCTCTTCTACGTTAACGCCTTTTAAGACGACGCCGTAGGAGCGGAAGGTGTTT
>CALWZB010000060.1 GCA_944385915.1 uncultured Clostridia bacterium
GTCCTCAATACGCTTATTGCGGAATTTATCACCCTCTGCGTCAAACACCACATGGCGGGAAAAGTGCCTAAATCTAAGGATTTCTACAAGGTTTCTCTTTGTAGCAACACTATTGTCTCGACGTGCCCGGTTCTCGGGAACATATCCACCGGACGAAGGCGGGTGGGGGCGTATCCCATCTCGGAAAGAAGCTTACAGTCTCTCGCTGCGGTAGCTGGGTTACAGGAGATCATAACGATCTTTTCCGGCGCCATATCAGCGATAGAAGCAAGCGTTTGGGGATCGCAGCCCTTCCGGGGAGGGTCTACGATGATCACGTCGGGGGAAAGGCCGTCTTTGGCCAGTGTTTGCGCCGCTTTGGCTGCGTCGGCGGCAATAAACGTTCCGTTTTGAAACCCGTTGAGCCGGGCGTTGACTTTTGCGCTTTCGATAGCTTTGGGGATGATCTCCACGCCCAAAAGGCGGTCAAGCTTCCGGCAGGCGCAAAGCCCTACCGAACCGATGCCGCAGTAGAGATCCAAAAGAAATTCCTTTCCGGAAAAGCCGGCGTAATCGTAGGCAAGCTGATAGAGCCTTTCGGTCATATCGTGGTTGACCTGGTAAAAGGCGGCGGGGGAGATTTCAAAATCGGTATCTAACAGCCGGTCGCGCAGCACCGGATCTCCCCACAGAGGGATGTATTTTTCCCCTAAGATCACATTGGTGTCTTCGGGATTGACATTGACAAGGATCCCGGTCACCGAAGGGAAGCGCTTTCGAATGATTTTGACTAGTGCAGAAAGCGCAGGGACCGATTCCGTCGCAGTCACCAGAGTAAACAGCACGGTTTTCGTCGCCTTTCCGGAGCGCAAAAACAGATGACGCAAAACCCCTTTTTTCGTCTTCTCATCGTAAACCGAAACCTGGTTGTCGTTGGCCCATTGGACGGTGGCGGCAGCGATGGAAGCGAAGGCTTCATCCTGTAAAGGGCAGTCTTCCAAAGGGATCAGGCGATGGCTTCGCTTTGCAAAAAAGCCCAAAACCACCTTTCCCCCGGCGTCTGTTCCGAAAGGAAACTGCGCCTTATTTCGATAGCGCAAAGGGTCGCCGGAAAGAATCGGTTCCGGTGTGAGGGAAAAGCCTCCGATACGGGAAAAAGCGTCGGCTACCGCTTTCTGCTTTTGTTTCAGCTCCGCCTCATAGCGAATATGCCGGAATAGACAGCCGCCGCAGCGGGAAAAGGCGGGGCAGTCGCTTTGGATGCGGTCGGGAGATGGGGTCAGGATCGTTTCGACGATCCCGTAGCCGTAAGAGGAAAGGACCTTGACGATTTTAAAACAGATGGTGTCCCCGATCGCCGTTTTTGGAATGAAAAAGGGGAAGCCGTCTATTTTACAGACGCCGTTTCCCTCTAAGGTCAAATCGGTAATGGTACCAGTCAGGCTTTGATTTTTTTGAAACATACTGCGCTCCTTGAAAAAACGCCTGATAACGAAGGGTCATCAGGCGTTTTTCGGTTGTTCTAAAGAGGTTACTCGTCCTCGTCAGCGTCGAGGCCTTCGTAATGGTTTCCGTCACAGGTATCCGGCTTGGCGCTGGATTTATAGTAACCGGTGCCGGTTTGGGTGCATGCCGAGGTAGCGATATTTCCAGTAATTTTACAATAAGTCAGACGCACAATGTTTTCGCTCAGGGTAAAATCACGCGGTTCGCAGCCGGCGGTGATATCCTCCATCATGATCTTAAAGATCTCGTCGGGTTCGTTCATTTGAGTATAAGGCAGGAAGGCAGGGGTATCGTATCCTGTCCAGATGCCTGCTACATAATCCGGCGTCAATCCAACGAACATCATGTCGTTGTATTCCTGGGTAGTACCGGTTTTGCCGATTACCGTCATTCCATTGGAGAGGCGGGCTTCTTTACCGGTTCCGCCGCCGTTGACGACCTCCCAAAGAAGCCGGTTCATAATGGACGCGGTTTCTTCGCTCATCGCTCTCGTCTTCTTGGGTGTATTGTCGTAAATCAGGTTTCCATTGGAATCCTCGATCCGGTAATAGGTGGCAGGTTCATAATGCATGCCGCCGTTTCCAAAGGTGGCATAAGCCGCCGTCAGTTCATGGAGATAAACGCCGTCCGTCATAGAACCGATGGCTAACGAATAGGTGTAGTCGTTTACAGAGCCGGTAGTTACCAGCGTCGTCAGCCCGAATTTCTTCATCAGATAATCCACGCTGCGCTCCGGCGTCAGCTGCTGCATCAGCTTGACAGGAATGGTGTTTCGGGAATGGCGGATAGCGTCTACGATCAGCGTATCTCCGTAATACTGCATCTCATAGTTGTTTGGCCATGGTTTTCCATTGATGGTCATAGCCGGACTGTCCACTAAAACCGTAGACCAGTTGATAATATCGTACTCCAGCGAAGGAGCGTACACCGACAAAGGCTTCATAGAGGATCCGGGAGGACGCATTGCCATGGTAGCGCGGTTATAGGAACGGCTTTCGGTTTTGGTTCCCTTTCCGCCCACAATGGCCAAAAGGTGTCCCTCGTAATCCATCAGCACAAAGGCGGATTCGGGGGTTTCTCCCTGATCGTTGGTGGGAAGCTCTCCGTTTGAAAAGGTAGAAGGATCACAGTATTTTTCCTCTGCGATCTGTTGTAACTTGAGATCCACACAGGTGTAGATCCGGTATCCGCTGTTTTTCAGCTTTTGGGTCGCAAAACTTCTCGACCAGCCGTATTTTTCCATCAAATCGGCAATCGCTTCCTCGATCACCGCGTCTACGTAATAGGAACTCACCCCTTCTGCAACGGTGATAATAGAACCGTCGGAGGTTGTTACCGTCTCTTCCGATTCGGGATTTTCTTCGCTGTTTTCCAGCTCATTGGCCAGCGCTTCCAGCGTTTCCTCGTCGCTTTCCACCGTAGTTACGGGGGTTGCCACGTATTCGTCGTATTCTGCCTGGGTAATGTATCCCGATTCCAGCATACACCCTAACGCATAGTCCCGGCGCTCTTTATTGGCTTCCGGATAGAGATCGGGACGGCGGTTATTGGGAGAACGGGTCATTCCTGCAAGAGAAGCCGCTTCGGGGACGGTAAGCTCCCAGACGTGACATCCGAAGTACTCCTGGGAGGCCGCTTCGACCCCGTAGGTTTGCCCTCCCAAAAAGATAATGTTCAGATACGCTTCCAGAATCTCATCCTTGGAATAATTCCGTTCCAGCTCCAGCGCACGAAAGATCTCCCGAAGCTTTCGAATGGGGGCGACTTCATTATCCAGTGTAATGCCTCGAACCAGCTGCTGCGTAATGGTAGAACCACCCTGGGTTTCATCGGTAAAGATAGTGCGAAGACCGCTGGCTATCGTTCGAAACCAGTCTACGCCTTCATGTTCCCAAAATCGCTTGTCCTCGGTGGCGACATACGCTTCGATGACGTGATCCGGGATCTGATTCAGGCTCACTTTGATACGCCGTTCATCTCCCGACATCCGGAAAATCTCGATCATTCCTTCGGTTTCATCTTCGGCATAAAAAATCGTGGTGGAATTGAGATTGACGTTATCCAGATTCAGATCTGTGTCGATCTCCATAAAATTCATCACATAAATGACCATCGCCGAAACCACGATACATCCGGTGATCCCGCAGATCAAAATGCCGGTAAACAAAAGCCGGAAAATGGTTCCTACTACCGAAGCAGTTACTTTTGCTTTTTTTTGTCCTTCGGTTTTTGGGGCGACAGTTTTCTTTTTCTTTGCCAAATAACTCCCTCCTTTGCTGAGGAAAATTTCTTCCCGTACAATATTTTGCCTCAATAGAACGCTTTTAAAAGAAAAGCTTAAACTACAGTATACCACAGTCGATGGAAAAAGTTAAGTCCTAATTTGAAAAAGCTTTGTTTCCTTAAAAAGGAGAACATACAATGAGACCATTTTCAAAAAACGGACCAAAATGTATAATTTTCCATAGCATGGGAATGCTGAGGTTAGAAAAAGATTTTCTAAGGAAATGGATATCGACTGGGGAAAGGAGGCGAGGAGATGAATCGGAAGACATGGTATTTGATTTTTTGTTTGGTGGTTTTGACGGTGACGGTGACGCTCAACGGGCTGACGTATGCAGGTGAAGAGCCGGAAATCAGGGAAACGGGATATCTGTTAAAGGAATACGATGGTCAGCTGGCTGTTTTTTTAAACGGGGAGGAGACACCTTTCCGATTATTGGACGGTTCAGCGGCGTTTCTTCCCGAAGAGGATCAAAAAGCGCTAAAAGAAGGTATTTTTGTCCCGGATGAGGAGGCGCTGAGAAAAAGGATCGAAGATTTTACGTCATAAAAAACCGCTCCGAAAGGAGCGGTTTTTTATGTAATTATTTTCCGTAGTATTCTCTCGAGAGAAGGTAGATGGCATCCCGCATCCGGGTATCGGTAGAACCACGGTAGGAGCAAACCACTCTTAGATCTTTATACTTGTCAAAGTATTCTTTCGCGGCGGCGAGAACCTCTTCGTCAGAAGCGCTTTCGTCCAGAGTGGGGGGTTCGATACCGAAGGTAAAGCGGTCACCGAACTCTTTGGCTAACGCTTCCTTATCGTTCATCGGCTGGCCTCTCCAGAAATCTACGCCCGCTTTCATCATCAGAGGAACCAGAGGCTCGATCTTTCCGCAGGAATGCATCTCGAAGACGATGCCAAGTTCATGGGCTTTGCTTACCACGCGGGTCAGATAAGGAATGATCATCTCGTCGCAGGTCGCTACCGAGAAGAAAGGAGAACGCTGCGCGCCCCAGTCATCGTGGAACTGAACTTCCGCAGGATTATAGTATTTCTTAAATTTCTCAAGGAGCTTGCAGTAAAAATCAGCCAGCTTGTCAAACAGACGATGAACCGCTTCCTGCTCATCCTCGTCGATCATAGCGACCGCGGCATCCTCAAAGTCGATAAAGGAGATGAGGCGCTCATAGAAGCCGGTAAAGATGGTCATAGAGATGGGGACATCACCGGAAATGTACTCAGCATTTTCTTTCGCGGAAGTCTCCCAATCCAGAGCGTCCAAATCCGGGAAGGTAATGTAATTTTCCCATTCACAGATATCTTTGACTTTGGGGTTTCCGGGTTTTACCATAGAGCCGCCGGCAACCGGGATGTACTCCCACTGTACGCCGAACCAGTCGGGACCGCCCGCTTCTTCGTCGGTGATCATATTCTTTTCGAATACGAAATGACGGGAAATGTTATCGGGAACGATTCTGGGACCAAACATTTTCAGATCGCTGGTAAAGGGCATCCAGTAGGGTTTTTCCCCTTTTAAGCGAAGCTTCAGATTCTCCAGAGCGTTGATCGGGTAGTTGTAGATAGGCGAATTCATAGCGCCCGTTCCGAAAATCGAAAAGCTACCCTTGGTTTGCAATTCTTCTACATAAGGCGAGTTTTCAAGCATTAGGTTATCCTCCTTGCAGATTAAATTCAATGCATTTGCGAGTACATTATAACATAAATAGAGTTAAATAACCAGTATTTTCCGCTTATTTTTAAGAAAATCGGGTAATCTGTGAAATCTAAACAAAAACAAACCGCCGTTTTGCATAAAACGGCGGAAGCGCTCATCGAATGACCCGGTTTTTTTTCTTCTTCTCCACAGTGGTTTCCGCGGCCGGTTCTTCTTCTCCCAGGTCGGTAAAAATCGTTTTGGGATCCACGGGAACGGGGACGCCGGGAAGGATCTCGTTTTCCTTCAAATCGGAATTTTGAACGGGGAGCTCGGGAAGGGTTTCCTCTTGCGGCGTTTGAGGGCGCTGGGGATCGATAATATATTTTACAATATATTGGTATCCGTTGAAAATAGGGATATAGTAAACGGTGCTGACTCCGATGATCAGGTAAAATACCATCGAGTAGGGGAAAAACCAAAGACTCAGCACGGCAATGAGAGAGAGGATGGCGAAGGTGATGAGGTTGGTTTTGATCCCGAGGAAGAAAAACATCAGGGCGTTTTTCATAATCGGTTTTAAGGGAAGCTCGATGGTGACGATCATCATATAGGTGTACGACCGGATAAAGATCCAGATCATAACCAAAAGGCAGCAGATGATCGCGGGGATCACCAGGCCCAAAGAGGAGGCAGTGGTATTGGTAAAATAGTAAAAGAAGGCAAAGCCGCCCACACCCATCACGAGCAAATCCAAAAGGGAAAACAAAAAGGCCTGTTTGAAATTGCTTTTCATCGCCTTTAGGAAATCGTGAGTCAAAAAGACCGATTTCTCCTCGGCAAAATTCCGAAGGATATAGGTCAGTCCCGCCGTCGCCGGTCCAATCGTCACCACCGGAGGGCACAGCGCCAGAGACAGCCAGTTGAGCAAAATCAGCTTTCCGATCTTACGAAAGTACAATTCGAAAAAATAAAAAAACCGCTTTTTATTGGTCTCCCCCTTGGAGACGCCTTTACCGACCTTATCGGTATATCGAAATAAGCCCATACGTTCCCTCCGTCCGTTATTCGTACATTTCATTATGGCGAAAAAGAAGACATTTGTCAATACAGGGAGTTTGAGCGAAATCTGAACGTTTCATTAATTTTTACGGCATCAGCGATTGGACCAGGGGGAGAAGAGAGATCAGCGAAATCACCTCGGCGAAGGAGAGGATCAGCAGTCCGATCCCATAAACAAGGAACCGCAGGGGAAAACGGCGGGGCGTGTCCGGGCGGGGCTCATCCCGCAGTGCGGCCAAAATACAAGAGGAAAGGCAAAAGGCGTCGCTTCCTCCTTTGGCTAAGATCAAAGCGGATAAGGCGGCAAAAGGGGCGAGAAGAAGGATATTGGGCAAAGCGTTGAGCCCGGTGAGCAAAACGGCGCTGGAAAAGGTCAGCCCAAACCCGGCGCCTCTGAAAAACAACAGAAAAACGGGAATAAACCTTCCAAAGGCGCAAAAGCCGGAAAGAAAGAGAAGCGCGAGAAAAACGCCCTGGACCGAAAAGGAAAGAAGGGCATCTCTGATGAGATGTTCCATCGTCCGCTCCTCATAAAATCCCTGGAACACCGAGTATAAAAGAGAGATCTCTCCCTCGGAAAGGCGGCTCACCACAAAGGCGCCCGCCCCGATCCCAAACAGGAAAAAGAAGCAAAGCAGCGAGGTTTTGGACACCTCTTTTTTTACCGGAAGGACCTTTTCCTCCTCTTTGAAAAACTCATCCTCGTCTACAAAACGAATTTCATCAGTCATACGATTCCTCCTAACGGATGTTGTCCTTTTTTTCTATTTGTATGAGGACAAAAAAAGAAATAGACTTTCTCTTTTCAAAACGTGAAAAATATGGTATGCTGTCTCCTGGATAAGGAGGGGATGCAGTGGAGATCTATCCCGATTATTTTTTTGATTTCCGGTGCAAAGGGAAAAGCTGCACGGATAACTGCTGTATCGGATGGGAGATCGATATTGACGAGGAGACCTTCCAATATTACCAGGATTTGAAAGGAACGTTAGGACGTGACCTGCGGGAGAATATTTTATCCTCCCACGGGGTCCACGCTTTCATTTTGCAAAATGACCGCTGTCCGTTTGTGGATGGAGATTTTCTCTGCCGGGTCCAAAAGGAGCTTGGAGAGGAAGGATTATGCGAGATTTGCAGAGAACATCCCCGTTTTTACCAAAGCTATTGTGACGTAGGGGAGGCGGGGCTGGCTTTCGCCTGTGAAGGGGTCGCTGAGATGCTGTTGTCCAAACAAAAGCCTACCGTTTTCTGCGAAACGGGGACGCGGCATCTCCCGCCGGAGACGGAGCAGGCCTTTTTGAGGCGAAAGGGTTGGATCAGCACCCTTCAGGATCGAACACGGCCGCTTTCTCAGCGTGTTTTTGACGCTTTCGGACCGGCTTCGAAGGACGGAGGAGACGGAAACGCGAGGGCGCTTGCGCTTTTATTGTCCTTAAACCATATGGACAGTCATTTCGAGCCGTTCCTTCTCGAGGGGAAGGAACGTTTTGAAAAAGCGCTTCCCTTGAAAGGACTGTATCAGCAGGCGCTCCTTCAAAACGAATATGAAGAGATCGCCGTTTCTTTTCTCTATCGTTACGGTATGACGGAAAATGCGCTTCGTCTTCCGGAATTTTCCGCCTTTCTCGCTTTGTTTTCCGTCGTTTGCATCAGCTTGCTCCACAGGTTTTCCCAGGCGGAGGACCTCCTTTGCCGGGTGCGGGATGTGGTATGGTTTTCCAAAGAGGTGGAGTACGACGAAGATAATGTGACGTTTTTATATGAGCAGTATCAAAAGGATCCTTCCCTGATACCGTCTTTGCTTCAGGTCTTTTTTCGGGAAGGATCACTGGACGAAAGCTTTTTGGAGGCGGTTAGATGACGTTGAACATCGTTTTACTGGAGCCCCAGATCCCCCAAAATACGGGAAATATCTCCAGAACCTGCGCGGTGACGGGGGCGCGGCTTCATTTGATCCGGCCTTTCGGCTTTGAGATCACCGATAAGCAGCTAAAGCGGGCGGGGCTGGATTACTGGCCTTATCTGGATGTTTCTTATTATGAAAACTGGGAGGATTTCCTTGAAAAGAATCCTCAAGGAGAGAAATACTTCTTTTCCACCAAAGCGCGAAACCGGCATAGTGATATCCGGTATCCGGACGGGTGCTATCTTGTTTTCGGGAGAGAGGATGCGGGGCTTCCGGAATCTCTTTTGAAAAGGAATCCCCTGACTTCGGTGAGGATCCCCATGAAGGGATTTCTCCGGAGTTTAAATCTGTCGAATTCCGTAGCTATTGGCGCTTATGAGGTATTGAGGCAATGGGATTATCCGTCCCTCTCCGACAAGGGAGAGCTGACCCAATATCGGTGGGACGAAGAAGAATAAAGGGAGGAAGGACATTGTTGAACCAGAAAATCAAGATCATTACCGATTCGGCGTGCGATCTGCCGGCGATGCTGGAGGCCGAAGAGGATATTCGGATTTTAAATTTCCCCATCACGGTAGACGGGAAGGGATACGAGGAGCGGGTAGACTTTACGCCGGACGAATTCTATCAGATCTTAAGGAAAAGCGAACAGATCCCCACCACCTCCCAGTATACGGCGCTTCGCTTCGGAGAGGTGTTCGAGGAGTACTATAAAGAAGGGTACACCGATTTGATCTATGTTTCCATCAACGCCAAGGCGTCCGCCACCCACGGCAACGCGTTGATGGCGAGAGATGCTTTTTACGAGGAACATCCCGAGGCGAAAGAGACCTGCCGGATCTATGTGATCGATTCCGGCACCTATACCATCGCTTACGGCTATCCGGTGTATGAGGCGGCGCGAAAGGCTGCTAACAAGGTATCGGCAGAGGAAATTGTCGCTTATCTGGAAGGGTATTTTCGAACCAGTCGGATTTATTTCGCTCCGTATACGCTGGAATATGTGAAAAAAAGCGGCAGGGTGAGCTGCGTCGCGGCTTTCGTTGGGGAGCTGATGGGGCTAAAGCCCATCATCACCTTCGAAAAAGGGGAATCCAAAACCGTTTCCAAGGTTCGGGGAGAAAAGGCGATCATCCCCGCGATCTCCAAGCTTGTGAAACAAAATATCATTCCGCATACTGAGTATCTTCTCATTCGCGGGGAAAACGGCGCGCACGCGGAAGCGTTGAAAAAGGATCTGGAAAAGGCGTTAGGTTATCCTCCGGTTATGACAATCCCCGCCGGGGGCGCTATCAGTATCAACGCCGGTCCCGATGTAGTGGGAGTCGTATTGAAGGACAAAAACCTTTTGGAGCGGTAAAAGGAAAATATCGTTAAAATTTTGATGAACCCCTATTGCAAAAAAGGGATAAATAGGGTAAAATAAGCTTTGGAAAGGGAAAAGGACTTTTCCCGAAGGATAAAAAATACAGGAAGGAATGACGATCCATGACCTCTTACAACAAAAAAACCGTTGACGATTTGAACGTCAAAGGGAAAAAAGTGCTGGTTCGCTGTGATTTTAACGTTCCCCTCAAGGACGGTGTGATCACCGACGAAAACCGTATCGTTGCCGCTTTGCCCACCATTGAGAAGCTGATGAAGGACGGCGGTAAAGTCATTTTGTGCTCCCATATGGGCAAGCCCAAGGGAGAACCTGATCCCAAATATTCTTTGGCTCCGGTCGCCAAGAGACTGAGCGAGAAGCTGGGCAAAGAGGTAGTTTTTGCCGCGGACGACAATGTAGTAGGCGAAAACGCCAAAGCTGCGGTAGCCGCTATGAAGGACGGCGACGTCATTCTTTTGGAGAACACCCGTTTCCGTCCCGAGGAGACCAAAAACGGGGAGGCTCTGTCCAAGGATCTGGCTTCTATTTGTGATGTATTTGTCAACGACGCGTTCGGTGCGGCGCACAGAGCGCACTGCTCTACCGTAGGCGTTGCCGCTTTCGTTAAAGAGAACGCGGTGGGCTACCTGATGGGCAAAGAGCTCAAATATCTTGGCAACGCGGTCAATGATCCCGTTCGTCCTTTCGTTACCATTTTGGGCGGCGCGAAGGTTGCCGATAAGCTCAACGTCATCGAGAATCTGTTAAGCAAAGCGGATACTTTGATCATCGGCGGCGGTATGGCTTACACCTTCTTAAAGGCAAAGGGCTATGAGATCGGAAAATCCCTGGTAGACGACAGCAAGTTAGATTACTGCAAGGATATGCTCAAAAAGGCGGAAGAGAAGGGCGTTTCCATTCTTCTTCCCGTGGACAGCGTTGTAGTGCCTTCCTTCCCGGATCCCATTGACGCTGAGATCGAAGTGAAAGTGGTAGACGCGGATAAGATCCCCGCCGACATGATGGGACTGTATATCGGACCGAAAACGGCGGCTTTGTTCGCCGACGCGGTCAAATCCGCGAAGACGGTAGTTTGGAACGGACCCATGGGCGTATTTGAGAACCCCACTTTGGCGAAGGGTACCATGGAAGTGGCGAAGGCTCTGGCTGAGACCGACGCGACCACCATTATCGGCGGCGGCGATTCGGCGGCTGCGGTAAACACCCTGGGCTACGGCGACAAGATGACCCATATCTCCACCGGCGGCGGCGCTTCCCTCGAATTCTTAGAGGGCAAGGAGCTTCCCGGTATCGCCTGCATCAACGATAAATAAGGATCAAGCTTCCGCCGCCGGCAAACGGCGGCGGAAATTTCAATTTACAACAAGAAAGGGCTGTATCACAATGAATAAAGCACTTCGCAAGGCGATCATCGCCGGCAACTGGAAAATGAACAAGACCCGCCCCGAGGCGAAAGAGTTGATCGAGGCGTTGAAGCCTTTGGTCAAGGACGCTTCCTGTGAGGTGGTCGCCTGTGTTCCCTTCACCAATCTGGAAACGGTGTTGGCGGCGGCGGAAGGCTCCAATATCAAGGTTGGCGCGCAAAACTGCCATTTTGAGACCTCCGGCGCATTTACGGGAGAAATTTCCGCGGACATGCTCAAAGAGATGGGTGTCGAGTACGTCATCATCGGTCACTCCGAGAGAAGACAGTATTTCGGCGAGACCGACGAGACGGTCAATAAACGCCTGAAAGCGGCTTTGAACGCGGGATTAAAGGTCATCCTTTGCGTAGGCGAGATGTTAGCCGACAGAGAAAACGGTATCACCGCCGAGCTGGTAGCGCTTCAGACCAAGATCGCGCTGAAGGATGTTTCCGCTGAGGAACTGAAAAACGTAGTGATCGCTTATGAGCCGGTTTGGGCCATCGGCACCGGCAAAACCGCTACGGCGCAGCAGGCTAACGAGGTTTGCGCCATTATCCGGGGCGTTATTGAGTCCCTTTACGGAAAAGCGGCGGCAGACGGCATCACCGTACAGTACGGCGGTTCCATGAATGCCAAAAACGCCGAAGAGCTGGTAGCACAGCCTGACGTGGATGGTGGTTTGATCGGCGGCGCTTCTTTGAAAGCGGAGGATTTCTCCGTGATTGTAAAGGCTGCTTCCAACGGTTAATAGAGAGAGACGGGCAGCAAGTTCTGCCCGTTTGTTTTGAAGGAGGAAATTCATGAAGAAACCGATTGCTCTTTTAATTTTAGACGGTTACGGGTACAACCCTTCCGATTACGGAAATGCGATCAAGGCGGCTAATACGCCGGTGATGGATCATCTGATGGAAACCTGTCCCCATACTTTCATCAACGCCAGCGGTTTGGACGTAGGACTTCCCGGAGGCCAGATGGGCAATTCCGAGGTGGGCCACACCAATATCGGCGCCGGAAGAGTCGTTTACCAGATGCTGGTTAAGATCTCAAAATCCATTCAGGACGGGGATTTCTTTGAAAATAAGGTACTGCTGGATGCGGTCAACAGCGCCAAGGAAAAGGGAAAAGCCCTTCACCTGATCGGGCTGGTTTCCGACGGCGGCGTTCACAGCCATCAGGAGCATCTGTACGGGCTTTTGGAAATGGCCAAGCGCAACGGTTTGGAGAAGGTTTATGTTCATGCGCTGATGGATGGAAGAGACGTTCCTCCCACGGCGGGCGCCGGCTTTGTGGAGGAGCTGGAGCAAAAGATCCGAGAAATCGGCGTTGGAAAGATCGCGACAGTGATCGGCCGGTATTATGCCATGGACCGGGATAATGCTTGGGACCGGGTAGAAAAAGCGTATGCCGCTATGGTCTACGGAGAAGGGGAAAAGGCATCCGATCCGGTACAGGCGGTCAAGGATTCCTACGAGAAGGGCGTTACCGATGAATTTGTCCTTCCCACCGTCATCGACGGCGGCGAGACCATCAAAGAAAATGACAGCGTTATTTTCTTCAATTTCCGTCCCGACCGTGCCCGTCAGATCACCAGAGCGTTTGTGGATCCTGATTTCAAGGGCTTTGTACGGAAGGACGGATTTTTCCCGCTCCACTATGTCTGCATGACCCAGTATGACGCCACTATGCCCAACGTCACCGTGGCGTTCCCGCCGGAAGAACTGCATATGACTATGGGCGAATATATCTCGAAGCAGGGCTTAACTCAGCTTCGCATTGCCGAGACCCAGAAATACGCCCACGTAACCTTCTTCTTTAACGGCGGTGAAGAGAAGGTCTTCCCCGGCGAGGATCGGATTTTGATTCCCTCTCCCGATGTGGCGACCTTTGATTTGAAACCGGAGATGAGCGCGTACGAGGTATGCGACGCGGTGGTGAAAGCCATCGAGTCGGACAAGTACGACATGATCATCTTAAACTACGCCAACTGCGATATGGTCGGTCACACCGGTATTTTCGACGCGGCGAAAGCGGCGGTAGAGGCGGTAGACGTTTGCCTGGGCAGAACGGTGGACGCGATTTTGAAAAAAGGCGGCGTGGCGCTGGTGACCGCGGACCACGGCAACGCGGAAAAGATGTACGAGCCGGACGGAAGCCCCTTTACCGCGCATACCACCAACATCGTTCCTTTGGTCATTGCCGGCTACCATGACTGCAAGCTCAAGGAAAACGGACGGCTTGCTGATCTGGCGCCCACGATGCTCCATATCATGGGCCTTCCCAAACCCAAGGAGATGGACGGCGAAAGCCTCATCGAAGAATAAAAAGGAAAAGGGTGGCCAAAGGTGGCTGCCCTTTGTTTTTTGGAAACAGGAGAAAATATGGCGACCGTTATTTTAATTTGCGGCAAGATCGCAAGCGGAAAAACTACCTATGCCAACCATCTTTGCGGCGCGCGCCGGGCTTTTCTTCTCTCGGCGGACGAGGTCATGCGCTGTGTTTTTCCCGAGAACCTGGGAAAAGAGTACGACCGTTACGCCCGACGGGTACAGGAATATCTTTACCGGCAGGCGGCGCGCCTTTGCGGGATGGGGATAAGTGTAGTGCTGGACTGGGGATTTTGGCGCAAAAGCGAAAGAGACCATGCCAAAGCGGTTTTTGACCGTCAGGGGATTTCGTACGAGTTTCATTACCTTTCGGTGGAAGACGGGGAATGGAAATCCCGTATCCGGTCGCGAAATGCCGCGGTGCAGGCGGGAGAAGCGGACGCCTACTTGGTGGACGAGGGATTGATGGAAAAATTTTCTAATGCCTTTGAACCGCCCGCGCGGGAAGAGATGGATGTTTGGGTAGAAAACGAATATTAGGAAAGGAAAAAGCGCAAACCGTCTGGTTTGCGCTTTTTTGATGTCCTGTAAAGAAAATTGCTTAACAAAATTCTTCCCCGTTTTCCATAAGAAGGCGATCTCGCCGAAGAAGAGAAAAATCCAAAGGAATCCCGGTACTTTGAGTAAAGGCGTCGGTCAAAAGGGTAGGGTTCAGGTTAGAGACGGTACCGGCGGGAAGGGATAGGGTCAATGTCACCGCGCTTTCATCGGCAAAAAGGGACGGATTTTGGATGGAAGGTTTTAGGTCCACCATCTTTGGCCCTTTCTTGGAGCGCTTCTCGGTGAGGATCTGGTCTTCGGACAAAAAGGCTTCCATTTTGGAGAGAAGGGCGCTTGGCGTTTCCGTCTCGGAGAAAAAGGAGAGGGTATAATCGGCGCGGACAATGGAAGTGATCTTATGTTTCGGCGCCGCCGCGTCGAGGACGCGAAACCCCTTTGGCATAACTTCATTCAATCGGTTTACGATCTCCTCTTCCGAAAGATTTTCCGAAAGGCGGCAGTCAAAGGATTCCCGCGCGCCTTCGTAGCCTAAGGAAAGAGGGAGAATAAAATTCAGGTAGATTTTGGGATTAAAACCGTCGGTGTACCAAACGGGGAGCTTGGAACGTTTAAACGCCCGCTGAATGGTGCGGTAGGAGTCCAGATGGGAGATATACTTGGCGTAGCTCGTTTTTTGGAAGAAAATTCGGGTGTCGAAATAGTTTTGGTTATGGATCACTACAATCTTCGGATCACGCAAAGCATTTTCCTCCTTTCAAAAGTCGGTTGGCGCCGCAGCCGGCGCATTGTTCCACGCAGTTAGGGGTGGTTTTTCCCGCTTTCGCTTTTTCCCATTCTCTTAAGAAAAAGTCTTTTCGAACGCCCACGTCGATATGATCCCAGGGGAGAATCTCGTCTTCTTTCCGCACGCGGTTGGCGTACTCTTCGATGGTGAGATCGGCGTCGGCTAATGCCTGTTTCCATTTTTCAAAATGGAAGCATTCGTCCCAGCTATCGAACCGGCAGCCCGACTTCCATGCGTTATAGATGGCCTTTCCCAGCCTGCGGTCGCCTCTGGAAACCACGCCTTCTAATACCGAGGTGGATACGTCGTGCCAGCTAATGCTTACTTTTTTGGATTTTACCGTTTCCACTAAGGCTTTTTGTTTTTGGACGATGGTTTGATAATCGTCCTGGGCGCACCACTGGAAGGGGGTAAAGGGCTTGGGAACGAAGGTGGAAACGCTTACCGAAACCGAGGGGGCTTTTCCCTTGGGACGGTCTTTGAGGCTATAATACAAGTCCACGATCCGTTCCGCCAACGAGACGATCCCTTTGACATCCTCTAACGTTTCGGTGGGAAGTCCCAGCATAAAGTAGAGCTTTACCGAGGTGTAGCCGCCCAAAAAGGCGATCTTACAGGTTTCCATCACCTCGTCCTCGGTGACGTTTTTGTTGATGACGTCCCGAAGGCGCTGGGTGCCCGCTTCAGGGGCGAAGGTCAGTCCGGTTTTTCCCACCCGGTTTATTTTTTCAAGGAGGCTTTCCGAAAAGTTGTCCACCCGAAGGGACGGAAGGGAAAGGCTGATCTTTTCTTTCTCGGTGTAGGCGATGATCTTGCTTAACATCTCCTCGACTTTAGGATGGTCTGAGGTAGAGAGAGAGGAGACGCTCATTTCGTCGTAGCCGGTGCTTTCACAGAGATCCCTGCCCTGGCGGCAGAGAAGATCCGGGTCTTTGGCGCGCATAGGACGGTAGATGAATCCGGCCTGGCAAAAGCGGCAACCCCGGATACAGCCCCGCATTACCTCCAACACCGCCCGGTCGTGGATCACCTCGGTATAAGGAACCACAAAGGTTTCTGGGTAGTAAACGGCGTTTAGATCCTCAATGATCCGTTTGCGGACCGTTTTAGGAGCGTCGTCTTTGGGTGTTACCGCGGCGATGGTGCCGTCCTTTTTATAGGTCACGTCGTAAAGAGAGGGGACATAGATGCCGGGGATCTTTGCGGCATCCCGCAAAAACGCCTTTTTGTCGAAGCCCATAGCCTTGTGCTTTTGATGAAGGCGAAGCATCTCCATCATAATTTCTTCTCCTTCGCCCAGCTGGAACAGATCCACAAAATCCGCAAGGGGTTCCGGGTTGACGGCGCATGGACCGCCTGCCTGGATAATGGGATCGTCGTTGCCCCGGTTTTTCGCCAGGGGGTCGATCCCCGCCAGATCCAGCATATTGAGGATATTGGTGTAGGAAAGCTCGTACTGTAACGAAAAGCCTAAGACATCGAATTCCTTTAACGGGCTTTTGGTCTCCAAGGAGTAGAGGGGGATATGGTATTTTCGCATGATCTCCTCGAAATCCACCCATGGCGCGTAGACCCGCTCGGCGTAACAGCTTTCATCCTGGTTAATGAGGGAATAGAGGATCTTTAGCCCTAAGTGGGACATACCCACCTCGTAGGTATCGGGAAAGCATAAGGCGATCCTTGTCTTCACCGCGTTTTTGTCCTTGATGACCGCGTTGAGCTCGCCGCCAGTATAGCGGGCGGGCTTTTGCACCTTTAAAAGCAGAGAGGGAAGTTGTTCTTTCCAATTCATTTGTGGGGGTCCTTTCCGTACATTTCTTTGATTTTCTTCCAGTATTCCGCCGCCGCCTGTTCATTTTTGTTTTGGGCGGGGAAGTAGTATTGAACGCCCTTTAAGGCGTCGGGAAGGTATTGCTGTTTCACATAACGGCCAGGGAAGGCATGAGGATACAGGTAATGCTGGCCTTTGTTTTGCTGGTCCTCGCCGTCGTAATGCTTGTTTTGGAGATTTCGCGGCACGGGACCGCTTTTTCCCTTTTTCAGATCCGCCATGGCCGCGGCGATGGCTTCGTTTCCCGAGTTGGACTTGGGGGAGGTGGCCACTAAAATCACCGCGTCCGCCAAAGGGATTTGGGCCTCCGGAAGGCCAACCATCATCGCCGCGTCCACCGCCGCTTTGACAATGGGGATAATTTGGGGGTAAGCCAGTCCCACATCTTCGCATGCGCAGACCATCAGCCTTCGGCAGGCGCTGGGGAGATCTCCCGCTTCTAAAAGCCGCGCTAAATAATGAATAGCGGCATCCGGGTCGGAGCCGCGCATAGATTTTTGAAAGGCGGAGACAATGTCGTAATGCTCATCTCCATCCCGGTCATAGCGCATGGCGCTTTTCTGGCAAAGGGAGCGGGCCGCTTCTTCGGTAATATACCGGACGCCGTCTTTCTTTTCGCCGGAAAGGGTCAAAAGCTCCACCGTATTTAAGGATTTGCGGACGTCGCCGCCGCATCCCGAAGCGATAATGGAGTAGACCTGATCTTCGATCTGGTAGCGCTCTTTGGTTTCCTCACTCAGCACCGCAAAGGCGCGCCGCACCGCTTTTTCGGTTTCTTTTGGCTCCACCGTCTTAAATTCAAAAACGGTAGAACGGCTCAAAATAGCATTGTAGATATAAAAATAAGGATTTTCAGTGGTGGAAGCGATCAGGGTGATACGGCCATCCTCGATATATTCCAGTAAGGATTGCTGCTGGCGTTTATTCAGATACTGGATCTCGTCCAGATACAGCAAAACGCCGTTATAGCCGATAATGGTATCCAGCTCCGCGACGATCGCCTTGATATCCGAGGTGGAAGCGTTTGTGCCGTTTAGTTTATGAAGCCGCTTGTTGGTTTTGGCGGCAATGATCCTTGCCACCGTCGTTTTTCCCACGCCGGAGGGCCCGTAAAAAATCATATTGGGAATGTTTTCGCTTTCAATGATCCTGCGAAGGGGGGCGTTTTCCCCTAAAAGGTGGGGCTGTCCTACCACTTCGTCTAAGGTGCTGGGGCGGAGGCGGTCCGCCAGGGGAGAAGCCATACTACCATCCTTTCTCCTGTCTTAAGGATGAAAAACAAAAACCAAGCGGAGATCCGCTTAAAAAATCTGTCCCTATTATACTAAAAAAACAAGACAAAGTAAAGTTTCTTTCCTTATCCTGTTTTGGGGGAAAAAGACGGCAAAGGGGGCATTTTCGGATAACACCGGCGTCAAGAATCGGGGAAGAAAAAAATTGATTTTTAGTCACTATATCAATTTTGAGTGGTAAAGTAATAAACTGCTTGAAAAATTTCCTTTTTTTAGGTATAATACCGGTGAAAGGATCCCGTTATGGGAAATCAAACAAATGGAGGAAAGGCAAATGGCATTAAAAAATCAGTATCTGATCGATGTGCTTGAAACGGTAAAAAAGCGCAACGCGGGCGAGCCCGAATTTATCCAGGCGGTCACCGAGGTTTTGGAATCTCTGGAGCCGGTGGTGGAGAAACGCCCCGAGCTGGAGAAAGAAAACATCATTGGCCGTATGGTAGAGCCGGAGCGTATGGTGATGTTCCGTGTTCCCTGGGTCGCTGACGACGGTTCTGTTCATGTCAACAGAGGCTTCCGTTGCCAGTTCAATTCGGCGATCGGCCCTTACAAAGGAGGACTTCGCCTCCATCCCAGTGTCAATGCTTCCATCATTAAATTCCTCGGCTTTGAGCAGTGCTTCAAAAACTCCCTTACCACCCTTCCCATAGGCGGCGGCAAGGGTGGTTCCGACTTTGATCCCAAGGGCAAATCCGATCGGGAGATCATGCGTTTCTGCCAGAGCTTTATGACCGAGCTTTACCGTCATATCGGACCGGACACCGACGTTCCTGCTGGCGATATCGGCGTCGGCGGAAGAGAGATCGGATATCTGTTTGGTCAATACAAAAAGATCCGCAACGAGTTTACCGGCGTTTTGACCGGTAAGGGCCTCACCTACGGCGGTTCTCTGGCGAGAACCGAAGCCACCGGTTACGGTCTTCTCTACTTCACCGAAGAGATGCTCAACGTGATGAAGAAGGATTCGGTCAAGGATAAGACCATCGTTATTTCCGGTTCCGGAAACGTCGCCATCTACGCGACCCAGAAGGCGCAGCAGTTGGGCGGTAAGGTCGTTGCTCTTTCCGACTCCAACGGTTACATTTATGACCCCAACGGCGTCAATCTGGACGTTGTCCGTCAGATCAAGGAAGTGGAGCGGGGACGGATCAAAGAATATGTAGGCCGTGTGGAAGGCGCTACCTACACCGAGGGCTGCAAGGGCATCTGGACCATTCCCTGTGACATCGCGCTTCCCTGTGCGACCCAAAACGAGATCGACGGCGAAAGCGCTGCGATCCTGGTCAAAAACGGCGTAATGGCGGTTTGCGAAGGCGCTAACATGCCTTCTACTCCTGAAGCTATTGAGACTTACTTAAAGGGCGGCGTGCTCTATGGCCCGGCGAAAGCGGCCAACGCGGGCGGCGTTGCTACATCCGGACTGGAGATGAGCCAGAACTCTGCGAGACTGAGCTGGACCTTTGAAGAGGTAGATGCCAAGTTAAAAGGCATTATGGTCAATATTTTCCACAGCGCTTACAATGCGGCGGAGGAATACGGCTTTGCCGGCAACCTGATGGTTGGCGCGAACATTGCCGGATTTGTGAAGATCGCGGATGCGATGCTGGCGCAGGGCGTTTAATTGAACGATCCATTTTGATAAAGCTCCCACGAATCGGAATTGGTTCCCATTCGTGGGAGCTTTCCCATATCTGTGAATGGGAAATTGGGGAGAAGGAAATTTTTGTTTATGGGGAGAAACGTGCAGCCAAACGGGGAGAAAAATCGTAATAATAAAAGGCGGTATTGACTTGGGAAAGCAAGATCTGTTCTTTTTTTCTTAAAGAAATCTTAAAGAATTTCCTTATTGGTTCTTAAACTTTTTTTCGATACAATGAAGTAGGGAGTTGGGCAGATGTATACCATTTTGATTTGTGACGACGAGCGGGACATCGTCTCCGCACTGAAGATATACCTGCAGGCTGAAGGATACCGGACCTTGTCCGCTTACACGGGGAAGGAAGCGCTGAAGATCCTGCAGCAGGAGGAAGTCCATCTGGTTTTGATGGATATTATGATGCCTCAAATGGACGGGATATCCGCGATGGCGGAGCTTCGAAAGCAGTACAATCTACCGGTGATCCTTTTAACGGCAAAGAGTGAGGACAGCGACAAGATCCTCGGTTTAAACGTCGGCGCCGACGATTATATCACCAAGCCGTTTAATCCGGTGGAGGTACTGGCACGGGTCCGTTCCCAGCTTCGTCGTTACATCATCCTGGGGGGAAAAGAAGAAAAAGAGGAGCGTTTTCGTTACCGCATTGGCGGAATCGAGCTGGACGATAAGGCCAAGGAAGTATTCCTTGACGGCGAGAGGATCAATCTGACTCCCACGGAATATGAAATCCTCAAACTTTTGATGCAGCACCCCGACGAGGTGCTTTCGCCCAAGGAGATCTACCGCCAGGTCTGGAACGATGCGCCCTACGGAGCGGAAAGCACCGTGGCGGTCCACATCCGCCATATTCGGGAGAAGATCGAGATCAATCCTGCAGAGCCCAGATACTTAAAGGTGGTCTGGGCTCAGGGGTACAAGCTGGAGAGTGGGAAGCATGAGCTTAAAAAAACTGACACATAGTCTATTGGCCAAGATCTGTGCCGTATTTTTGCTGGTGATCGTTATTCTTTCCACATCGGTGATGGCGCTAATGATCGGGTCGATGGCTTATTTCGGAGGATATGTAAGCAGTAAGACCGAAGTGAAAAACCGGGTGGTATCGGATGTGCTGTTTGATTACACTATGCCGATTGCGTCCCGGGCGTACAGCCATGATGATGTGGGGGAGTACGATTACGGCCCGCGGATCTTGTATGCCATGAAAAATGGAGCGGGAGAGCTGGTAGCGGGAGAAGAGCCGGGGGAGACGCTGCCGTACAGCTGCACATTTTCTTTTTCGGGGGACACTTTTTCTGTTGATTCGGTGTATCAGGTGATTTTGCTTGGCAATTCGTTTCAAAATTATGATATCTTTGAAATCAACGCCTTGGCGGATGCGGTATTCGATGCTTTTATTGCGGGGGAGCTTCCCCAAATTACTGCTGACGGGACGATCGGATATCAGATTTACGGGGAGAACGGACAGCTACTGGAGGAATTTCCTGCCCTTGGTGTAGACAGCGCAGAGGAGATTTACCGCGGAGAATATCGTTACACGGTGGAGGATCATGATTCCTACCTTCTCACTTTATATACCGATGACAGCTTTTTAGACTATCATCCTTCTTTGGAACTGGGTCTGGGACTTTTGAGTATAGCCTATAATTGGAGGTACAGCGCGATTTTGTTTGCTCTTGCCGGTGTGATCGCTTTCTTTGTGCTGCTGGTCTTTTTGTATTGCAGCGCAGGATATCGGGAAGGCAGCGACGAAGTAGTGATAGGAAGGGTTGACAAAATCCCATT
>CALWZB010000061.1 GCA_944385915.1 uncultured Clostridia bacterium
GGTCTTTTTACCCCATTCGTCGACAGACTCCAAGGTCGCGTTTTCCTGAATCAGAGTGGTGAAGCGCTCTACCAAGGTTTTCACCGCTTCTTCCCCCTGTTTTAAGTTGAAAACGACAACCGCCTCGTAATTTTCGTTTGCTTTTGCCATTTTTGACACCTCCTTACGGACTTCGGCCCCGATCTTACATCGGAGCAAGGATTTTTGTTGCCAGAAGGACAACGGGAGTATTATAGCAAAAAAGGGCGTATTTGTCAATGAAAATTTTCACTTTTCCCTTTTTTCTCCCTCATGATACCGCAAAAAGGGAAAGAAAGCAATACCTGGATCGAGAAAGTGGGCAACAAAGGAAAAAGACGTTTTTTCGACAATTTGCGACGAAATTTTCTTTCAGGTTCTGTTACTCTTTTTGTATCAAAAAGGGGGAATTTGTATGAAAGAAAATACCTGCTTTTTCACCGGTCACCGGATCCTTTCCAAGGATGAACAGTTCGTTTTACAAAAGCAGCTGGATGATGAGGTGGAAAAGCTGATTTTAAAAGGGGTGGATCATTTTCTTTCCGGAGGCGCTTTGGGGTTTGATACCCTGGCGGCAAAAACGGTATTGAAATGGAAGGAGAAGTACCCTTCTGTCCGCCTGACCCTGGTGTTGCCCTGTAAAGACCAGGAAAAGAAATGGCGGCAAAAGGATATTGAAATCTATAGGGATCTCAAGGCGAAGGCGGATGAAGTCGTGTATATCACGCAATGGTATCAAGACGGCTGTATGATGGAACGAAACCGCCGTATGGTGGACCAAAGCAGTTATGGGATCTATTACCAGACCCGAAGCTTTGGCGGTACGGCGGCTACTGTTCGCTATGCGGCCAAGAAAGGGATCCGTCTGATCCCTCTTGCGCCAAATAATCATCTAACTTCGACTTGATGAGGTTGACGCCGGGACCGTAGATCACCTGGACGCCGGTGCCGCTTCGGATCACGCCGGCGGCGCCGGTGGATTTCAAAAGACCTTCATCCACAAGACTGGGATCTTTTACGGTGACTCGAAGCCGGGTAGCGCAACAGCTTACTGACTCCAAATTTTCTTTTCCGCCCAATCCCACAACAATGGTCTCCGATTGGTCTAAGTCTTTTTCCTTCTTTTTTTGGTAATCCGACCGGGTATAGAGCTTGGTTTCTTCGCTTTCCTCCTCTCTGCCCGGCGTCTTATACTGGAACCGAAGGATCAAAAAGCGGAAAATAACAAAGTATAAGATAAAATAACAGATTCCTGCGACCACGATCATACTCCAATTCGTCTTTTGATTTCCCTGTAATACGCCGAACAAAAACAGATCGATGAGTCCGCCGGAAAAGGTCATGCCTACGCCCACGTTGAAAATATGCATCAGCATATAGGATAAACCGGCTAAAACGCAGTGGATGATATATAAGACAGGCGCTACAAATAAAAAAGTAAACTCCAGCGGTTCGGTGATACCGGTCAAAACCGAGGTGAGGGCGGCGGAAAGGAGAAGGCCTCCCGCTAACTTTTTCCGCCCCGGTTTGGCGGTTTGGTACATAGCGAGGGCAGCTCCGGGAAGGCCGAAGATCATAAACGGGAATTTTCCGCTCATAAAACGGGTGGCGGAGACGCTGAATACCTGGGTATTGGGAGAAGCTAACTCCGCGAAAAAGATGTTTTGCGCGCCGCTCACCAAAATGCCGTCGATGAGCGTTGTGCCTCCTACACCGGTTTGCCAGAAGGGGAGATAGAAAACATGGTGCAGTCCGAAGGGAATGAGCGCCCGTTCTATCAGTCCGTACAGAAAAGTCCCCGCATAACCTGACCGGAGCACCAGCTCTCCCAAAGAAAAGATCCCTTTTTGAAGATACGGCCAGACAAAAAACAAAAGGGCGCCTAAGGGAAGAAAGGAAAGAGCGGTAATGATGGGGACAAACCGGGTCCCGCCGAAAAAGGAAAGGACCGGGGGAAGGCGGATCTCGCAAAATCGGTTGTGAAGATAGGCGGTGACGAGTCCCGCGATAATGCCGCCGAATACGCCCATCTCCAAAGAGGTGATGCCGCAAACCGATGTAATGGAGCCATCGGGGAGGGAATTGTCCTCTATCGTTTTTGTCAGCGTCAAAAGGGCGCTGATGGTGGTGTGCATGATCAAAAAGCCGATAGCGGCGGCGAGGACTGCCGTACCATGTTCTTTTTTGGCCAGCCCCAAAGCAACGCCCAGCGCAAACAGCAAGGGCAGATTATTGAAAACCGCCTGTCCCGCAAAGGACATCAAAGTCAGTATCCCATTTAATAAGGTGCCTTCCCCCAAAACGGAGGTCAGATGATAGGCTTCTACGGTGTGAGGGTTGGTCAAAGAGGAACCGACGCCAAGCAAAAGCCCCGCTACCGGCAAGAGCGCAATGGGGAGCATAAACGCTCTTCCGATGCGCTGAAGCAGTCCGAAGCTGTTTTTTACGGCATGTTTCATAGGCATATTACCCCCCGATCCGAGCGGTGAACGCTTTGGTGCCGCCGGCTTTGGAAGGCCCTTTGAAAACAGCGCACCGGCCCAGCCGGTCGCTTTCGGGCACAATCACCGGGACACAGTCGGGGATACCGCGTTCTTTGAAAAGTGAGCGGTCGACGCGGCAAAGCGGCGTTCCCGTGCGCACTCGCTCTCCCGTTTTTACAAGAGGGGTCAAACCCTCGCCGTTTAAAGAGACTGAGTCGATGCCAATATGCACCAAAACAGAAAATCCGTTTTCCAAAGAGAGGGTGTAGGCGTGCCTGGTGTCGGCGATGCTGGATACGACGCCGTCCGCCGGTGCTGTGACCAGATCGTTTTCCAAAAGCTGGAGATATCCTTCTCCTAAGATTTTTTCCGCGAAGACCGGATCTTTCGCTTCGGATAGTTCTTTGATCTCCCCGTCCGCCGCAGCGTAAAGGGTAATTTCTTTTTTAAACAGAGACATAAGACTCCTTTCCCGGAACGGAGATGGTGTTTTGGATCCGTTCCCGCATAGGTAAAATCATAGAAGGGGGAAGGGAAAATTCCCGGATCCCCATTTGGATCAGCGATTCGGTCAAGGATAGATCCTTCGCCAGCTCTCCGCAGATCCCTGCCCAGATCCCCGCGTTCCTCGCGTTTTCCGCCACTAAGCGGATCAGGCGCATGATAGCCGGATGATCTGGAAGGATAAAAGGAGAAAGGCTTGGATTTTCCCGGTCCACCGCCAGTGTATACTGGGTCAGGTCGTTGGTGCCGATGCTGAAAAAATCTACATCCCTGGCTAACGTCTCGCTGACCAGCGCGGCGGCAGGGGTTTCTACCATGATTCCGGTGAGGATCTGCTCACTGACCGGGATCTTTTCTTTTTGAAGCGTCCTTTTCACCTCTTCAAGGGCTGCTTTCGCGTCGGATAATTCCCGTTTGGATGAGATCATCGGAAACATGATCCCTAAATTTCCGTAGACCGATGCCCGGCAAAGAGCGCGAAGCTGAGTGGTAAACACTTCCGGGAAGGTAAAGCTGTACCGGATGCCGCGAAGCCCCAAAGCTGGATTTTTTTCCTCGGATGGGAAGGGAAAGGGGGCGCATTTGTCCGCCCCGAAATCCATGGTGCGAATGATCAAAAGCCGGCCGTCCATTTTTTCCAGCATAGAGCGGTAGAGGAGAAACTGTTCCTCCTCTTTGGGGAGAAGACCGTTTTGAAGAAGAAACTCGCTTCGAAAAAGCCCTACGCCTTTGGCGTCGTTTTCCAAGACCGCGCTTATTTCTTCGGGATGATTGACGTTGGCATAGACTCTGATTTCCACACCGTCTTTGGTTTTGTCTGCCTGTCCTTTGAGTTTTTGAAGGGCGTCTTTTCTTTTTTCTCGCGTATCCTTTTTTTCTTTGTAGGCATCAAGGGTTTCTTGATCGGGAGAGAGAAAAAGCTTTCCCTCTTCACAGTCCAGCACCGCGTCGCCGAATAATCCGTTTAGTGAGAGCGCGTTCGGCAGCAGCATGAGAGGGAGGGCGCGCGCTGCAGCTAAAATGGAAGCATGGGCGTTGGGATTTCCCTTTTCCGAAATAATGCCGGTGATTTTGGGATCAGAAAGCAAAAAGACCTGTTCCGCCGTCAATTCCTCCATCACTAAAATGGAGTCCTCCGTCGGGGTAAGAAAAGAAAAGCCTTCTCCTTTTAGAATCCCCGTTAACAGCGCCGTCAGCTCAGAGATATCGAAGGCGCGGGCGGAAAGATACTCGTCGTCCAGAGAGGAAAAGAAACGGAAAAAATGGTCGCCGGCTTCTTCGACTGCCATAAAAGGGGAGAGTCCCTTTTCTTCGTTTTCTTTCAGGCGGGAAAGATAGTCTTCGTCCTCCAAAAGCATCTTTCGGATGGAAAAAATCTCGGCTTTATCTTCTCCCACATCCTTCTTCGCATTTTGATACAGTTCATCCAAAAGGGATTTCGCCTGTTCTAACGCCTCCAAAAGGGAAAGATGGTGGGAGTTGCCGGTGCTTTTTTTGAGAGGGACAAGCTTTCCCTTTGCCAGTCCGTCGCCGATCCCGATTCCTTTGATGATCTCCATATCACAGTTCCCTTTCGCAAAATTCCTTCAGCGCCTGAAACGCTTCCTGTTCCTGGGCGCCCTCTATGATAAAGGTCAAACCGTCTCCTTTTTTGATCCCCATCCCCATAAGACCGATGAGCTTTGTGGCGTCGGTTTCTTTATCCTTGCCTTTTATTTTGACCGAAGCGTCAAACGCTTTGACTTTTTGGATCAATTTTCCGGCGGGGCGGGCATGAAGCCCATGCTCTGCCTGCACGATATGAGAAAATGTAAGCATACGATCCATCCTTTCCTTTGGGTTCTGTTGTTATTTTGGTTCAAAAATGATGGAAAATACCAAAAACGCTGACTTTTCTTTCGGTGGATAATGAAAGAGAGAAAATGGGGAAAGACTAAGAAAAAAAGAGAGGGGAACGCATGAAAAAGCAACAATGGATCACCATTTTCCTTTGGGGCAGTCTTTTGTTTTTGATTTTCCGGCTGGAGTTAGTCAAACAGGGCGCCGTATTTTTTCTTTCCCTTCTTTGTCCGTTTTTTTACGGGCTGGGGTTTGCTTACCTTTTTTATATCCCTATGTCCTTTTTGGAAAAAAAGCTGTCTTTCGTCTCCCAAAAAGAGGGGCTTCGCCCCATTTTGCGTCCCTTTTGCCTTGTGGTTTCAGTGCTGTTTATTCTGGGGATTCCGGTTGCCGCCATTCTTTTTCTTTTCCCTCAGCTCAAGGACGCATTTTTGACGCTGACCACCAGGCTTCCTTTTTATTTCGAGAAGGCGAGAGATTTTTTGATTACGCTTTTTTCCCGATATGATGTGGATCTTTCCAAGTTTCGGCGGATCGCTATGAACGAAAACTGGTTTGGCGACGGTTTATTTTCCTTTTTCCAGGAAACGGCGGTTTCCGATGAAGTGACGCTTGTTGCCGGGGAAATGACCAAAGCCGCCTCCGATGTTTTGTTTGGACTGGTCTTAGCGATCTACTTTCTTTTGGAAAAGGAGCGGATCTTTGCCTTTTTTCGCAGACTTTCCCTGTCTTTCCTTTCCTTCTCCCGTGCAAAAAAGCTGTTTGCTTTTTTCTCGCTTCTGAATGAGGCTTTTTACGGCTTTTTTACCGGTCAGGCCGCGGAAGCGCTGATTTTGGGAGGCCTGACCTTTTTAGGGATGACGGCGCTTGGGATCCCTTATGCTGCCGCCTGTGCCGTTATGATGGGGATCACCTCCGTTATCCCGCTGGTGGGGGCGTTTATCGGCGTCGCCTTTGGCTTTCTGCTCATTTTGACATTGGATCCGGTCAAAGCGGTGGTCTTTTTGGTCTTTATCTTCCTGCTTCAGCAGGTGGAGGGCTCTTTGATCTATCCCAAGGTAGTGGGAAAAAAGGTAGGGCTTCCAGGGGTTGCTGTTTTGGGCGCCGTGATCATTGGGGGAAAGATCTCAGGGTTATTAGGTATTTTACTCAGTGTTCCCCTCTGCGGTGTTTTCTATGTCCTTTTGAAAAATTGGATGGAAAAGAGAGATCCGTCTTTTCGGAGTTGATATGTTTTATATTTGAAATATTCATAAAAGTATGGTATGATGTTGTTTAATCATGGAAATATTCGGGGGATTTGGGATGATTCGGTTGGAAAAAACGGCAGTCATGAATTTTGAAAACGCCGTGCGGGGTGCAAGAAATCCCTTAAACAGCTGGCACTACAGCGACAGCAAAACGGAGCCGGACGGATCTTTTTGTTTCGGGGAAAGAGATTTGGATCTGGCGAAGCGGCTTTGTGCGGCGGGGAGCGACCATCGGAAATTTCTGCGTCAGATCTTTGTTTCGGTGGATATTACGGCTCCTTTGTATTGGTGGAAGGAATTTGATACCTATAAAGTGGGGACGGTAGCAAACTCCACCAGTACGATGCATAAACTTGCTTCCTCACCCCTGACCCGACAGCATTTTTCTACCGATTTTCTGGACGACGACGGTATCGGGGTACTGGATCAGCTGATCTCCTATTTAGAGAATTTGCGGCTTCGTTATCTGGAAACAAAGGAGATCCATTATTGGGAGCAGATGATCGCTCTGCTTCCGGAAAGTTATCTTCAGCTTCGGACCTGTACCCTCAATTATGAGAACCTTCGGGGAATGTACCACGCGAGAAAAGGCCATAAGCTTCGGGAATGGCGGACGTTTTGCCAGTGGGCAAAAGGCCTTCCTTACGCGAAAGAACTGATTACCGGGGAGGAGAAAACGCAGTGAAAGGAAAACTGATCGTGATCGACGGGTTGGACGGAAGCGGCAAATCCACCCAAAGTGAGCGGGTCAAAGACGCTTTGCAAAAGCTTGGAAAAGAGGTTCGTCTCATCTCCTTTCCCGATTACAGCGAGCCGTCGTCAACGCTGGTCAAAATGTACTTAAACGGGGAATTTTCCAGCGATCCCTCCGACGTCAACGCATATGCGGCGGGGAGCTTTTACGCGGTAGACCGTTTTGCCAGCTTTAAAAAATTCTGGGAGAAGGATTATCTTCAGGGAAAGGTGATTTTAGCCACCCGCTACACCACCTCCAATGCCATCCATCAGATGGGAAAGCTGAAAAAGGAACAATGGGACGATTATCTTGGCTGGCTATCGGATTTTGAATACCAAAAGCTTGGCCTTCCCGTTCCGGATACTGTCATTTTTCTCGATATGTCCAGAAAGGTAGCGGATCAGCTGATTTTGAGCCGGTATCATGGGGACGAGAGCAAAAAGGACATTCACGAAAAAAACAGGGCATACCTCCTTTCCTGTAAGGAAACGGCGGCGTATGCGGCGAAAAAGCAGGGCTGGAGGGTGATCCTATGTGACGATGGGGAAAAGCCTTACCCTGTGGAAACAATAACGGCGGAGATTTTGTCGGCCATTTTGGAGGAAAAGCAATGATCGCTGTTTTTTTAGCCAACGGATTTGAAGAGGTAGAGGCGCTGACGCCGGTGGATTTTTTGCGCCGTTTAGAATTGGATGTCAAGACGGTGGGAGTGGGAGGAAGGATGATCCGCGGTTCCCACCATATTCCGGTGGTATGTGATATGACCGCCGACGAGCTCTCTTTGGATATGCTTTCCGGGATCCTTTTGCCCGGCGGGATGCCCGGAACGCTGAATCTGGAAAAAGACGAGACGGTGATCGGCGCCATTCGGTACAGCTTTGCAAACCAATTGCTGGTGGGGGCGATTTGCGCTGCTCCATCTATTTTAGGTCACCTGGGTTTGTTAAAGGGAAGAAAGGCGACCTGCTTTACCGGCTTTGAAGGGGAGTTAGAGGGAGCTGAGGTTTTGTCCGACCCGGTGGTGACGGATGGGAATCTGATCACGTCCAGAGGCGCCGGAACCGCGTCTTTATTTGCTTTCGCGCTGGGAGAGAAGCTGACTTCCAAAGAGCGGGTAGGCCTTTTAAAGGCTGGGATCCTATGGCAGTAAGGGATATTCGCCGGGAGAAAAACGCGATCCGCGGAGAGATGAAAGCGCTCCGAAGAGGTTTTTCTTTTGAGGAAAAGGAAAGACGGGATCAGGAAATTTTAAAAAGGTTTCTTCGCCTTTCTGCTTACGAAAGGGCGGAGTGGATCTTTCCTTTCGTATCCACCGCCATTGAAGTGGATACCCTTGCACTCATTCGCAGATCGCTTGGGGACGGAAAACGGGTGGCGGTTCCCCGGTGTACTCCGGGAAAGGTAGAGATGTTTTTTTACGAGATTTGTTCGCTTGACGAATTAAAGCCCGGCGCTTTCGGCGTATTGGAGCCAAGGGGCGACGAAAGCTGCAAGATTATGGGGGATGCCAATACCCTTTTGGTTCTCCCCGGTCTTGCTTTTGATATGGATGGATACCGTCTCGGTTACGGAAAAGGGTATTATGACCGTTTCCTTTCCGCGTTTCCCGGGGTGAAGGCGGGAGTTTGCTATACCGCCTGCCTAAAACAGGCGCTTCCCCATGGGCGCTATGACAAAAGGGCGGATTATCTTGTGACCGAGAAGTTTATCAAGCAATTTACCCATGGGCAGAGGGGGAAACATGATGGACGAAAATAACAAAAATCACCGCCAGAAGGAAACACCTTCTACGGAAACAGCGGTTTTTACCGCGAGGAAGGAAAGGGAAGCCCAGCCTTCCTACCAAAAGCAAGAGCCGCTAAAGCCTTCCGGGGGCGGCCAAAAAAAGAAGCCCATCCGAAAGCAGGTGTATCATGCCGGCAAATTAAAGGCGCTTATTTATGTAGGGGCAGTGCTGGTCATCTGTGTGGTGTTGTCGTCTTTTGCGCTCAATGCCATTACCGATATGCTTGCCATTTCCAAGCCGGATACGGCGATCTCAGTGACCATCCCCGCTAACGCCACCTCGGCTGAGGTGGGAGAGATCCTGGAAGAAGCGGGACTGATTCGGTATGGCTGGCTTTTCGGATACATTTCCGATTATGAAGGGTACGATGGAAACTATCAGTTCGGGACCCATGTGCTCAACACCAATATGGGATACACCACCATGATGAAGGAGATGGAGATCTCCGACTCGGTACGGGAAACGGTTACCGTTACCATTCCCGAAGGATATTGTATCGGTCAGATTGCCGCCCTGCTCGAGGAAAACGGAGTCTGTGAGGAATCGGAGTTTTTAAAGGCAGTCAACAGCACCAACTATGGCTTTTCTTTTGAAGACAGCATACCGGACGACGACGGGATCTTCTACCGGTTAGAGGGGTATATCTTTCCCGATACCTATGAGTTTTACAAAGGCGACAGCGCGCTGAATGTGATCAAACGGTTTTTGCAGACCTTTGAGGATAAGGTCCTGACGCCGGAAACGGTAGCTGCCATCAATCAAAGCGGCTACACCCTCCATGAGGTCATCACTTTAGCGTCCATTATTCAGGGAGAGGCGCCTAACGTTGAAGAGATGCTCAGGGTGTCGTCGGTGTACCATAATCGTCTCGACGATAAGCTCAATTTCCCGAAACTTCAGGCGGATCCCACAAGAGATTATGCCAATGAGCAGATTTTGGAGTCGAGCCGGGACGACGCTGACGCCATTGCTGACGCTTACGATACCTACCAGTCGGATGGACTGCCTCCGGGACCCATCAATAATCCGGGCGTAGATGCTGTCAATGCAGCGCTTCATCCCGAAGATACCAACTACTATTATTTCTGCACCAATTTGGAGACCCAGGAGTTTTACTACGCCTCCACTTTGGAAGAGCATAACCAGAATGTGTATAAAGCGGGATTGCGCCAGAGCGCATTTGAATAACGGAGGCATTTATGTTCCCTGAATTATTATCTCCGGCGGGGGATCTGGAACGGCTCAAGGCAGCGGTCACCTTTGGCGCCGACGCCGTGTATTTGGGAAGCACCGAGTTTGGTATGCGGGCGGCATCCGCCACGTTTGATCTTTCCACATTAAAGGAAGGAATCGAATATGCCCATCAGCGGGGGGTAAAGGTGTATCTGACCTGCAACACTCTCCCCCGAAACGACGAGATCCTGCGGATGCCGGCGTTTTTGAAGGATACCTTCCGGCTTGGCGTAGACGCATATATCGTCACCGATCTTGGCGTTTTGTCCCTGATCAAAGAGCATATTCCCGACGCCGAGGTCCATATCTCTACCCAGGCGGGGATCGTGAACTTCCTTTCGGCTTGTGAAGCCTACCGTTTGGGCGCCAAACGGGTGGTTTTGGCAAGAGAGCTTTCGTTAGAGGAAATTCGGTTTATCCGGGAGCATACGCCGCCGGAGCTGGAGATCGAGACGTTTGTCCATGGCGCCATGTGCATGTCGGTGTCGGGGAGATGTCTGATCTCCAACTATATGGTGAACCGGGATGCCAACCGGGGCGAGTGCGCTCAGCCTTGCCGGTGGGCGTATCATTTGATGGAGGAAAAGCGCCCCGGCGATTTTTACCCGGTGTTTGAGGATGAAAACGGAAGCTACATCTTAAACGCCAAGGATCTTTGCATGATCGAATATTTGGATCAGCTGATGGATGCGGGAGTCACCTCCTTTAAGATCGAAGGACGGGCCAAGTCGTCCTTTTACGTTTCGGTGGTGACCAATGCCTATCGGATCGCTATGGATCTGTTAAAAAAGGATCCCGCGCACTTTTCTCTTCCCTTGTGGCTTATGGACGAGGTTCGAAAGGTGAGCCATCGGGATTACTCTACCGGTTTTTACTTTGGCACCCCCACTCAGCGTTATGAAAACGGGGGATATATCCGAAACTGTGATGTGATTGGGATCGTAGAAGGATTCGACGGCGAGTATCTTACGGTGACCCAGAAAAACAAGTTTTCCCAGGGCGAAGAGGCACAGCTTTTGGAGCCGGGACAAAAACCGGTTTCCTTTTTGATATCCTCTTTATTGGATGGGGAAGGGACGCCCATCCTTTCTGCACCTCATCCTCATATGACAGTAAAAATCCCGTTTTCCCGTCCGGTGGCGCCGGGCAGTATTCTTCGCAAAGAGGTCGGTTAAAAGGAGGCAATTATGGAAGAAAGAAATGTTTCTCCGTTTCAATTTGGATTACAGCTTTTAAAACGTCTGGTTTTCGCGACCGTGATCTGTATGTTTGTCTGCTTTTCGATGAGCTTCCTTCCGGAATACTACGGAATCAGTGGGTATATCGGGATGTCCGTGCTGACGGTAGGAATCTCGGGAGGCATGATGTATCTCCACGCATGGTCGGTGGGAGACCACGATGCCAACGCCGTTCAATTTGGAAGGATGGAGCCTTTTAAGCTGAAAGGGCTGTTTGCGGGGTTATACTTAGTTTTGTTTGTTTCGGTGCTGGCGATTCCTCTCGCCCTTTCCATCGCGGGGATCTTGCCGATCGATTTTCTTCCGTTTTACCGTCTTTTGAACTCTCCTCTTTGGGGAATCATCAATTTGATCCATCCTTACGGCGCCATTCCCCATGCTGAGGTGCTGGAGACGGAGACAACGGTGTACCAGGCGGCGACGGCAGGAATGAGCTGGGATCAGTTTATCGGCGTTATCCTTCTGCCATTGATCTATCTTCCTTTTACCACGGTGGGTTATATTTTGGGCTACAAACGGTTTTCCACCATTCAAAAGGTGGTTTATAAAAACGAAAAAAAAGAGAAAACTAAAAAAGATCCTCGCCTTTGATAGGGGAGGGAATCGGATCGAAAAAGCGCCAAATCGGCGCTTTTTCAGTTTCAGGAGGGATCATTTTGAAAAAAGCGTTTTATCATGGAACCATCCTCACTATGGAGGGTTACCCTGCCGATTATCTTATCTTTGACGACGAAAGCGGACGGATCGAGGATGTGGGCCAAGGTTTATGCCCCGAGGGGATCGAAAAGATCGATCTTGGCGGAAAAGCGCTTCTTCCCGCTTTTATCGACAGCCACAGCCACATTTTCGCGCTTGCCAAATCGTTTTTAGAGGTTTCCCTTAAGGGTGCTTGCTCCCACAAGGAGGTATTTTGCCGCATCCGCGATTTCCTTTCGGAAAATGAGATCGAAAAAGGAGAGTTTATCACCGCCTCCGATTATGACGATTCTTTGTTTTCCGGGGAACCGGCTTTTACCGCTGAGGAGATTGACGAATATTTTTCGGAATACGCCGTAGTGCTTATTCATCAATCACGGCATTTTGGGGTGCTCAACCGTCTGGCCCAAGAGAAGCTTTCCCTTTTTTCCGACACCGGGTACATTGCCGAAACGCCATTTATCCAAGGGATCCAGAAAATCCCCATGCCGTCGCCGAATATTTTAAAAAAGGCCTTTTTCAAGGCGCAAAGGCTTTATCTTTCCTATGGGATCACTACGGCGCAGGAAGGCATGATGGTCCATATGCTTTTTCCTCTTTACCAGATGTTTTGTAAGGAAAAGGCGTTTTGGATCGATGTGGTAGGATATCCGGATTTTGAAAGCTTCCCCTTGTATGCCGAGTCTTTTGCGATGGATTCTTACCAAAACCGGTTTCGTATCGGCGGGATCAAGGTCATTTTAGACGGCTCTCCCCAAGGGAAAACCGCCTGGGTCACCGTTTCTTATACCGATGGAAACTATGGGACTTCGAACGTGGAGACGAAGGCGCTAAGAGAGATCATAGGATTCGCGTCGGAAAGGAAGATCCCGGTTTTGGCTCATGGCAACGGAGACGCCGCCATTGACCAGTTTTTGGATGTCCTTAAAGAAAAGGGCAATACAGCGGTGCGGAACGTTTTGATCCATGGCCAGCTTGCCCGCCCCGATCAGCTCAAAAGGATCAAGGAGCTTTCGGTGATCCCTTCCTTTTTTGTAGGGCATGTGTACTATTGGGGGGATGTGCATATGAAATATTTGGGGACAGAGAGGGCGCAAAAGATTTCGCCCCTGGCTTCGGCGCAAAAGGAAGGGATCCTGTTTACCCTTCATCAGGATGCGCCGGTGATCATGCCCGATATGCTGGAAACGGTAAAGATCGCCTCACAGCGCAAAACCAAAGAGGGCGTTCTTTTAGGAGAAGAGGAGCGTATTTCGGTTTACGAGGCGCTGAAAGCGGTCACCATCTATGCGGCGTATCAGTACGGCGAAGAGGACACCAAGGGAAGTCTGGCGAAAGGAAAATACGCGGACTTTGTGATCTTAAGCGCCGATCCGCTAAAAAACGATCTGGCTTTGGTTACAGTGGAAGAAACCATTTCCCGGGGAAAGACGCTTTACCGGAGAAAAGAAGGGGATTTTGGATCAGAAAAGACGCCGCTTGACGGTAAAACAGAAAAATAGTACAATGAAAAGGGCTTCCCGCGAAGCCCTTTTTTTATGGATTTTTTTGCGGTTTTGTGGGAACTGTCTTTGGATTTTGGAATATTTTTCTCTTTTTTCGAATAGATAACAATCGTACAGGCGCGGAAAGTAAGGTGAGAACAACGAAAAAAGAGAAAAAACGAATCATTTGGGTCGCCGCCCTTTTGGGCCTGATTGCCCTTTCCTTTTTCCTGGCGGGAAATGTAAAAATACGTCTTGCTTCAAAGGAACAGCTTTCCAAAGAGGCACCGGTGGTGATATTGGATCCGGGGCACGGAGGGGTCGACGGTGGCGCGGTAGGCGTCAACGGAAGCATCGAAAAGGACATCAATTTAAATATTGCCCTCGCCCTTCGGGATCAGCTGACCCTTTTGGGCTACGATGTCTTTATGACCAGAGAGGACGACCGCTCTATCCATGACGAGGGGATCAAGGGGATTGCCAACCAGAAGCGCTCAGACCTGAATAATCGGCTGGCGCTGATGGAAGAGTATCCTGACGCCGTGGTTTTGATGATCCATCAAAACCGGTTCAGCCAGTCCAAGTACAGCGGCGCGCAGGTGTTTTACGGAAAAAACCATCCGGAGAGCGCGTCCCTCGCAACAAGCATCCAGTCCGCTTTTGTCGACCTGCTTCAGCCGGATAACACCCGGGTCGTCAAAAAAGGCGGAAAGGATATTTTCCTTTTGTATTATAGTGAAAATCCCATTGCCATGGTGGAGTGCGGCTTTTTGTCCAATCCCGAGGAGGAAGCTCTCCTCGCAGACGCTTCCTATCAAAAAAAGGTTGCTTTGACTATTGCAAAGGGACTGATGGAATATGAAAATCAAGGAATACAGCAACAAGAAGGAGATCAGTATGGCGAAGAAAGCAACGACTCTGTATCGGTGCCGTGAGTGCGGATATGAAACGGTCAAATGGATGGGAAGATGTCCGGGCTGCGAAAGCTGGAACAGCTTTGAGGAAGCCGTTTTGGTGGCAGAAAGCAAAAAAAGAGAGAGCAGCGGTGCCGCTGTCTTTTCTCTTTCCTCGGTGGATCTGACCGACGACATCCGTTATCCTACCCACATAGGCGAGCTGGACCGGGTGCTGGGCGGCGGACTGGTCAAAGGCTCCATTTTGCTGGTGGGAGGCGATCCGGGGATCGGAAAATCGACGCTGCTGCTTCAGATTTGTGAGAAGCTCGGAGAAAGCCGGCGGATCTTGTATGTATCGGGAGAAGAATCGGTGCGTCAGATCAAGCTTCGCGCCGACCGCCTTCTGGTCACGACGCCGTCTCTTTTCCTTTACTCCGGTACCGACGTCGAGGAGATCCTCGCCACCGCCAGGCGGGAGCGGCCGGATGTTTTGATCATTGATTCCATCCAGACGATGGTGCTTTCCTCTCTTTCCTCTTCGGCGGGGAGCATTACCCAGATTCGGGAGTGCACCTCGGCGCTTTTGCGTCTGGCCAAGGAAGAGGACGTGACGGTGGTGCTGGTGGGACATGTCAACAAGGAAGGAAACCTGGCGGGACCGATGGTGTTAGAGCATATGGTGGACGCGGTGTTTCAGTTTGAAGGGGACAAATCCCATAGCTACCGTATTCTGCGCGCGGTCAAAAACCGGTATGGGGCGACCAATGAGATCGCGGTGTTTGAGATGACCCAGCGTGGCTTAAGGGAGGTGGGCAACCCCTCCGCCATGCTTTTGTCCGAGCGTCCGGAAAACGTATCGGGAAGCTGTGTTGCGGCGCTGTTGGAGGGGAGCCGTCCTCTTTTGGCGGAGGTACAGGCCTTAGTCACCAAAACCGGCTTTCCTGCACCCAGAAGGGTGGCTACCGGTTTTGATTACAACCGGATGTCGGTGCTTCTCGCCGTTTTGGAAAAACGCGCCGGGTTCTTTTTCGGGAATCTGGATGTCTATGTCAATGTGGTGGGAGGATTTCGCCTGGATGAACCGGCCGCGGATCTCCCGGTAGCGTTGGCAGTGGTTTCGGGGTTATTGGATCACGCGATGCCGTCCGCTCTGTTTGCGGTAGGGGAGATCGGCTTAGGCGGGGAGATCCGCTCGGTGATCCGTTTGGAGGACCGCTTAAAAGAAGGAGCGCGTATGGGCTTTCGCCGGTGTATCGTCCCGAGTTCCGCTTTGGATCAGCTGACGGACGTGAGCAAAGATCTGGAAGTGATCGGGGTCAAAACCATAAAGGAAGCGATAGCGGCTGTTCGAGGCTAAAGCAGAAAAAAGGGCATCGAAAGGCTTTTTTGCATATTGCCCTTATCTACCGTTTTCGGGTGCCATCGCCGCCCCCATATTATTGAGGTCACATACCCCCAGATCGGTGATTTTTCCCACCATGCCGCCGGTCACCCGGACCTTTCCTTTCTCCCGTCCCACAAAAACAGCTCCCGCCGCCGTGGCGGTCCATTGGGATGTAGGGGGACGGTGACTTCCGTATCCTAAGGGGAAACGAAACTGTCTTTCCGCGGTACAAAAATGGGAGGAGGTCACCGCAGCAGCCAGATTCGCATAGCCGCCGTCTACAAGAAGGGACGCGAGCAAAAGGCTTTCCGCCATATTGGAACAGGCGCCGTAAAGCCCTAAAAAAGGGATCTCGAAATCCCGGATCCCGTAATGGGTGGCGATACATTGATTCAAAAGGTCACCGCCAAGGACCACATCCAGATCCACGGGGTTTTTATGTCCTCTTTGGAAAGCGAGGCGCATCGCTTCTTTTTGCAGGCGGCTTTCCGCCTTTTCAAAGCTGTTTTCTCCCAGACGGTCGTCTTCAAAAACCAGCGGGAAACAATCTTTCAAAGGGCCTTCGCCCTCCTTTTTTCCTACCGCGACGCCGTAACTGGATACAAAAACGCCGTTTTGAAATCGATATCCGCTTCGTTCGTCTTTCATTTTTGATCCATCCTATCTTAAAAAGTAGTATATAAGGCCGTATAGCCATGCCGCTGCTATGCCGTATACGATGACCGGGCCGGAAATCACGAAAAGCTTTGCTGCCAGCCCCAAGACCATGCCCTCGCTTTTAAATTCCAAAGCGGGGGAAAC
>CALWZB010000062.1 GCA_944385915.1 uncultured Clostridia bacterium
ACATGCGCTCCCAGCGCCGGAAAATGGGCATAAAAAAGGGGAAAACCCCTGTAAACAGGGATTTTCCCCTCGCCACTTTTTTATCAAAAGTGACGTCTTAATATGGTCTGAGTGACAAGACTTGAACTTGCGGCCTCTACCACCCCAAGGTAGCGCGCTACCACCTGCGCCACACCCAGACGACTTTTAGAGTATATCAGATTTTCCCATAAAAATCAAGAGGTTTTTAAAAAAAAATCGAAACCGGGCGAAAAATTCGCCCGGCTCATTATTTTTTGATCAAAACGCTTAAAAGATCGGCGCCTACCGGATAGTAAACACCGGTTTCCTTTGCCTCTTTTTCGCAGAAAACGTCAACACCGGATTGGCTTTTTTGGCTGTCATAAATCAAGAAAGGCACCGGATCGGCAGTATGTGTTTTAATGGAAAGGGGGGTGGGATGATCGGGCAGAATCATGATCCGGTAATCTCCCATCTCGTCCAGCGCCTTTTTCACCGGACCCAAAACCTTTTCATCAATGATTTCAATAGAGCGGATCTTGTTTTCCGTTTCCCCTCGGTGACCGCATTCGTCCGGCGCTTCGATATGGAGGTACACAAAATCATGATCAGAAAGCGCCTGTATAGCCGCGTTGGCCTTTCCTTCAAAGTTGGTGTCAATGTAGGCGGTGGCACCTTCTACTTCGATGACATCCATTCCCGCCAGGATACCGATCCCCTTGATGAGGTCTACCGCGGAAATGACTGCGCCGTTCAAGCCGGTTTTCTCCTTGAAATTATCCAGCTTTGCCCGTCTGCCCTGTCCCCAAAGCCACATAGAGTTGGCGGGGCGTTTTCCTTCGGCGATCCGCTTTTGATTGACGGGATGATCCTTTAACAGATCATAGCTGCGGATCATAACGTCCTTGATCAAAGCCGCCTTTTCCGGATCGGGAAGGTAGTTTGTGATCTTTTGGTCAGAAATGTCATGAGGCTGGGTCAGATACCCCAGATCGTCATTTTCGTTTTCCCAGGTCAGACAGTGCCGGTAGCTGACACCGGGGTAAAGCTTCATCCCTTTGGGGAGATGGGGATTCAAAAAGGCGACCAGTTCCTCCGCTTCTTTGGTGGAGATATCTCCGGCGCAGTAGTCTACCATTGTTTTATCCGCATAGTTTTCTTCGTCGCTTAACGTTACAAAATTACAGCGAATGGCGTATTCCTTATCCTTCAGATCCACGCCAATGCTCGCCGCCTCCAGCGGAGAGCGCCCCGTATAATAATCGGCGGGGAAATATCCCATGGCCGCCAAATTGGCAACGTCGCTTCCGGGTTTCATTCCCTCCGGAACCGTTTTCGCTAACCCGACATAAGCATTTTTCGCCAAAGCGTCCATATTCGGCTTTTTCGCCAGCTCCATAGGGGTTTTATTTTCATATTCAGGAAGGGGAAGATCCGCCATTCCATCGCAAAGCAGTACCAGATATTTCATCATTACACCTCGCAAATGTCTTTTGTGGAAAAACAATCGTTTCTCTCTCGGAAACTTTACCCTCATATTACCACATTGCGTTCTTTTTGTCAATGATTTTAAAAAGAAAAACTTTTTCTATGAATAGTATTGACAAGCGGTTTTAAATTTGATATAATAACATCCGTTGCACGAGATCGATATGCGGGTGTAGTTCAATGGTAGAATCCCAGCCTTCCAAGCTGGTCGCGTGGGTTCGATTCCCATCACCCGCTCCATTCGTTTATCGGGATAGGGACCCGGTGCGTTACTGCGTTCGTGTAGTGGCAGCTTCTATGCGCCCATAGCTCAGCTGGATAGAGCAACTGCCTTCTAAGCAGTAGGTCACAGGTTCGAGTCCTGTTGGGCGCGCCAAATATGGTGGGTATAGCTCAGTTGGTTAGAGCGCCAGATTGTGGCTCTGGAGGTCGTGAGTTCGACTCTCATTACCCACCCCAACGATGGGCTATCGCCAAGCGGTAAGGCACAGGACTTTGACTCCTGCATCCCGATGGTTCGAATCCATCTAGCCCAACCAACGGCGAAAGCCGAGCGCGTGCTCTTGATTCGAATCGAGAGCACGCAAGCAAATTTTAATACTGGGGTGTCGCCAAGGGGTAAGGCATCAGATTCTGGCTCTGACATTCCGAGGGTTCAAATCCTTCCACCCCAACCAAAGTAAGCAAGGGTTCCGGTATTTTTTGTGCCGGGGCCCTTGCTTTTTGTTATACATATGGGAAATTGCCTTCCGAAAACAAAGCGCGAAAATTTTCCTTTTTTTGGTTATTCTTTTTACAGAAGCTTGCGGTGCAGCCAAAAGGATACCTCGGTACACTGATGGCTTTCTGCCAAAGATATCTTTAGGCGAAACATCGGAAAGCGTTTCAGGCCGACGGTTTCCGATCTGAGGAGGTGAGACCATGGGGAAAATCAGGAAATGGGTTCGTTTCTTTTTCGGTAGCCGGCGCTGCCGGTTTTGCGGATACGAAGGGAACGATTGGCCCGACAGCGGTGAATGTCCCAACTGCGGCGAGGTCAACTGAGAGGAGACAATATGAGCCGGTTTTCCAATGCAAGAGATCTCGAGGAAGAGATCGAAAAGCTGCTCCATTATTGTAAAAATAATACGCACACTTCGAACGCTATCTCCAAGCTGCAAAAGCATGCCTATAAAACCCTTTTGGATGCGGCGGGGACGGCGCCATGTTCGGTGAAGTATTCTTTTCTTCAAAACGACGAGAGCCTGATGAAGGCGCTGATAGCCTGTTACGAATATCCCGACAGCACCTATACGCTGGATGCGCTTCATGGCGTTTTATATGAAGTTCTCAAAGAGGAAGGGCAACGGGTACAGCGCGTACTTCGGGAAAAGAATCAAAATCTGACCATTACCGCTCATTTTCTCGAGGATCGGGTGGATTTTTCCGTCCTTCCTACCGGTACACACTATCTGTCACTGATGGAGGAACTGCTGGGCGATGATGCTTTTTAAGCGGTCGCTGGCACAAAAAGCGCAAAGCCAAAAGCTTTGCGCTTTTTTACATGTTTTTCAAAATAGACAGCCCGTTTATTCCAGCTTTTCTTTTTTCTGCCCTTCGACGGCGAGACGGTATCTTCCCCGATCCACCTTTTCGATCTGCCCGCTTACGCATAATGTTTGAAGCACTCTTTGGAGCTGTCTTCGGCTGCACCGAAGCTGTAAAACTGCCGTTTCGATTTTACAGATCTCATGGGTGGGGGAAAGGTGCTTCAAATACAAAAGGACCCGTTCCCTTAACGTTTGCGCCGGCGCTTCGACAAACGCGAACAGGCGAAGCTTTTGAGCGTAGGAATAAAGAAGCGTATGAAGAAAGCGAATATCCTGATGCAGTTTGGTTTCGTAGGGCGCAAGGGGGAGAGCGATGCAAAGGACCGGCGTTGCCGCTTCGGTAAAAAAGGGCGGCTCGCCTCCTTCGGCAAACTCCATATCCCCGATGATGGTAGGGGCGTCCTGCTGGTTGACGGGGGAAACGGTCCCGTTGCTTCGGATGCCGTAGATCCGAATACTTCCCTGAACAACAAAGAGGATCTCCTGTAATCCCGTGCCCGGCGAGGTGATCTGTTCTCCTTTCTCATACTGATAAAGAAGAAAACCGAGGCCGGGAGTTTCATTGACCGCCAGCGTTTTGCCCTGCCTAAAGTACAGGCGGGGCTTTTTGTATATTACCGGGATTTGCGCTTACGGCGCTTTCTCATTTTTTCCCGGCGGTGACGTAAGATCAGGCTGAACCGGTTGCCGAAAAGATGCGTTACCGCGTAACCGGCGGTGATCAAAACCAGGATAAACAGTATTTTCTGAAGGATCTGGATCACCGAATCGGAAAAGAGATCGCTCCAGGTGGCAATATAATCGTAGCCGTCGATCCATGCCGAAAATACTGCCAGAATCGAGAGGATCGCTAAAGATGTGTCCATCCGTCTGGCGTCTTTTCGGTCTACAATGTCGCATTTGGTGTTGAACACCGTTTGCAGATGGTCCTGATTGCGCTGCATAAATTCCAGATGCTCCTTGATTTTAAAGGCTTTTCGGAGCATATCGATGGATTTTTGGGAGGTGGGGTATTTGACCTGGATATTCCAAAAATCGATGGTTTTGGAGTAGTCATCGTAGATTTGGCTTACCTGTTCCAGAAAATGGACCGGCTCGGACGCCAGATCCGAGGTAAACAGCCCGATGATTTGACGGTCGGCGATATGGATGGCCGCATCCTCCAATAAGATCAGCTCTATGTAAAACAGGGTAATGGACTCCTCCGCCAGACGGTTGCGGAGGGTTTCCCGAAAGTCCGGAGCAAATTGGAGCACCACGTTATCGTAGGCGAAAACCACTCCCCGGTCGTACTGTCCCATACCGTTTTG
>CALWZB010000063.1 GCA_944385915.1 uncultured Clostridia bacterium
ACCCCGGCAACTCCGGCGGCGCGCTTTTGAACATTGACGGCGAAGTCATTGGCATCAACTCCGCCAAGTACTCGGATACCGACGTAGAGGGTATGGGCTTTGCCATTCCTATCTCCACCGCGATTCCGATTATCAACCAAATTATCGAAGCGGAAACCGTTCCCGAAACGGAAAAAGCGTATTTCGGAATCAACGGCACTTCTGTCCCAAGCGTTTACCAGCTTCGGTTTGGATGGCCGGAGGGCGTATATGTGAGCTTTGTAGCGGAGAATTCTCCTGCCGCTTTGGCGGGGATCCAATCCGGCGACATTATCGTCTCCTATAACCAGACGGCGCTGACCTCCATCGAAGAGCTCCAGTCTTTGATCGAGCAATCCAAGGCAGGAGACACCGTTTCCATCACGTTGAAACGGCAAGGACAAAACGGAACCTTTACCGAGACAACGGTGACGGTTACGCTGTCGTCCACCTCTCAAAGCGAATAAGCATGATCTTGTTGCGTCATAAAGAAGCCCCGGTGCGAAAGATTCGCGCCGGGGCTTTCCTTTTTATTCTTTTTGAAACACTTTTTTCGCGAAACGAACCGTCGCCATAGCGTCCTTTCCGTATCCATCCGCGCCGATCTGCGCCGCGTATTCTTCCGTCAACACCGCGCCGCCTACGATGATCTTGCAATCATGTTCTTTGCGCAATAGCTGTATCGTCTTTTCCATCGCCGGAACGGTTGTGGTCATCAACGCGCTCAGTCCCACAAGACGAATATTTTCTTTCTTCGCCCTCTCCACAATGGTCTTCGGCGGTACGTTTTTCCCGAGATCAATTACGGTGAAGCCGTAGTTTTCCAGCATGACCTTAACGATATTCTTACCGATATCATGGACATCTCCCTCTACGGTAGCCAAAATAATTTGATCCGCTTTTTCGGTATCCGATTTAGGCAATGCCCTATTGATAACGGCAAAAGCCGCTTTTGCCGCCTCGGCGCAGCGAAGAAGCCCCGGTAAAAACAAGGTTCCCCGCTCAAAGCCCTTCCCCGCTTCATCCAATGCGGGGACCAAAACCGTCTCGATAACCGAAAGAGGATCCTGCGCCTTGATTGCCTCTTCGCAAAGGGCTTCGGCTTCTTTATCCAACCCATGGAGCACCGCGTCAGCAAGCGTCAAGGCGGAGGAGGAAGCGGTTTCTTTTCTTCCCTCTAACCGGGTTAAAGCGGCCTCTCGGTTGTTTTGGTTCATCAGAACGCAAAAGCTGTCGAAGGTTTCTAACATCTCCCGGTTTCGAGGATTGACGATCGCGGCGGAAAGCCCTAAGGTCAGTCCCATCAAAAAGAAGCTCCGGTCGATCAGGGCGCGCGCCGGAAGGCCAAAGGATACATTAGAGATGCCAAGGAGTGTCCGCACCTTCAGTTCCTCTTTCAATCTCCGCACCGTTTCCAACGTGACCTCCGCGCCATCCGGCTCAGAAGCGGAAGTCAAAACCAATCCGTCGAAAATCAAGTTGTCCCGCCTTAATCCCGCCGCCTCGGCTCTTTTTATGATCTTCTTCGCAATATCAATCCGCCCTTTGGCGGTGTCGGGGATCCCTTTTTCATCCAGAGGCAGGCAAACCACCAAACCGCCGTATTTCTTCACCAGAGGAAACACCGCATCGGTAGTTTTTTGGTCACCGTTGACCGAATTAATCATGGCTTTTCCGTTATAGATCCGAAGTCCCGCCTCTAACGCCTCGGGATCCGACGTGTCTAACTGCAAGGGAAGGTTGGTAATGGATTGGAGATGCTTGACCACCCGCACCATGGCTTCCTTTTCATCAATTCCCGGAAGTCCCAAATTGACGTCTAAAAGATCGATTCCCTTTTCCTCGGCAAACACCGCTTCTTTTAGCGCGAAATCCTCTCTGCCTTCCCGAAGCTGCTGCTGGAAGGTCTTTTTGCCGGTGGGATTGATCCGCTCGCCGATCAAAATGGGACGGGAATCGAAAAAGACTGCTCTTCCGCCAGAGGACACCGCGGGAGAAAGAGGCTGATCCCGAAAAACAGGTAAAGGAATCTCCTTGCAAGCTAAAACCAACGCCGCGATATGCTCTGGCGTCGTTCCGCAGCAGCCTCCCGCCGCCCAGATCCCATCCGCGACCAGTTCCTTCATCCAAAGGGAAAACGCCTCTGGCTGTACCGGAAAGACGCTCTCCCCGTTGATCACCTCGGGAAGACCGGCGTTGGCGTTAAACAGCACCGGTTTTTCACTCAAGGACATAAGCGTTCGAATATACGGCGCCATCTCCTTTGGACCGCCGCCGCAGTTGATCCCGTAAGCGTCTACCGGAAGGGCGTTTAACAAAACCGCCGCCGCTTCCACGCTGCCGCCGGTCAACATCCTTCCGTCTTCCCCTAAGGTCACTGTCACAAAAATGGGAAGCGCCGTATTTTCCTTCACCGCCAAAACCGCCGCCTTTACCTCGTAAAGATCGTTTGCGGTCTCCAATAAGATGAGATCGGCGCCGGCTTCCTCCCCCGCGACCACCATCTCCCGATAGGCGTCATAGGCTTCCTCGAAGGAAAGACTCCCCGACGGAGCCAAAAGCTTCCCCAAGGGTCCGATACTTTGGGCGACATATTTGTCTTTGTGTCCAAAGGACTTGACCGCCTCTTTCGCGGCCGAAATCGCCGGGAAGATGACTTCCTTCGGCGTTAGCCCTTTTTCCGAAAGCTTATAACGGGAGGCGCCGAAGGTATTGGTGCAAAGAATATCGGCGCCGGCCTCTAAATAAGCCCGATGAATGGAGCGGATATCGTCTTTCCGAGTCAAATTCCATTCTTCCGGAAGTTCTCCCCCCCGAAGTCCCAGCTTTTGCAGCTGGGTCCCCATGGCTCCATCAAAAAAAAGCCTCTTTGTTTTGATCGCTTCTCTAATATCCATATTGCCTCCTAACAAAAAAGCGGGCGTTTGCCCGCCTTATCCGCTTTAGACCCCAAGCCACCGGTTCAAGGCTGCCGCGATCCCATCTTCATCATTGCTAAGGGTAACATCGTCCGCCTTATTCTTGATCTCTTCTTTTGCGTTACCCATGGCGATCCCTAATCCGGCATACTCCATCATAGACAGATCGTTGTACCCGTCGCCAAACGCCATCAGCTCTTCCCGCTTCATATGCAGCAGGGAAAGAAGGCGAGCCAGCGCGTTGCCTTTATCGATCCCCTGGGGACAGACCTCTAAGAAGAACGCCTCGGAACGAAAAATGCTAAGAGAATCGCCGAATTTTTGTAACGTCTCTTGCTCCAATTTCTCCAAAATCTCTCCCGGGCCGGATAAAAGAACCTTGGGAACCGGTTTTACAATAGTTTCCCGCATAGAAGAAACCTCTTCCACCGGCATCGCGTTAATCCTCGATTCCAACAAAACGTAAGGCGCTTCTCCCCGCTCGGTGAGCACCGTTCCATTCTCCCCGTAGGTAAGCATCGCCACGTCATACCGGCGCTGGTAATCGGAAAACCAATCCAAAAGAGGATAGAGGATATCTAACGGAATGCTGTTTTCGTCCATGACCCGAAGATCCAAAGCGTCCACCACCTGGCCGCCGTTAAAGGCCAAAAGGTAGCCGCCAAACCGATCCATCTCCAGTTCCTTCATCAAAGGGACCAGCCCGTAAAGGGGACGCCCGGAAGCGATTGCTAACAGCGTGCCCTGCTGTTGCGCCCGAATCAGAGCATCCCTTGTTTTTTGTGTGATCTTTTTTTCACTATTGGTCAGCGTCCCGTCTACATCCAAAGCGATCAACCGATACCCCAACATGATCCCGCCTTTTCCTTATAGTTTTTCCCGCCGCATCGTTTTATTCCCAAAACGGCAGAATTTGGGTTTATTGTACCATATTTCCCGGGAAAAAACAATTCCTTTAGAGAAACTCCGTCTCTTTTGGAAAGACTAAAAGCGTAGGAGGTGTCATTATGTGTCATCACACTCCCCTTCCGTTGGGATTGTATTTAGCGTTGACCGAAGATAAGGATGCATCGGAAAAGTTCTTTTCCCTTCCCCCTCATGCGCAACAATCAGTGATCCGGCATGCGGGTGAGGTTTCCTCACCGATGGAAATGCGCCAGTATGTTCGAAATTTGCAGGAAAAAGAGGTGCTTTGAAAGCTGCGCGCTTTTCGATGGAAAAACTCCCGAGGTATACCCCGGGAGTTTCCTTTTATTCTTCCATCAATTTTTCCATCTCATCCAACAAAGTCCCAAAGAGATCCAACGCGTCCTGTACCGGCTTCGGCCCGGACATATCCACTCCGGCGCCCTTGAGCAAGTCGATGGGATCTTTCGAGCTTCCTCCGGACAGAAAACTTAAATAATCCTCTACCGTTTTTTCTCCCCCGTTTAAAATACGGCGGGAAAGAGCAATAGCAGCGGAATACCCGGTGGCATACTGATAGACATAGTAGTTATAGTAAAAATGAGGAATCCGCGCCCATTCCAAAGCGATGAGATCGTCGGAGATCATATCCTCGCCGTAGTACTTCTCGTTGAGGGCTTTGTACTCCTTACAAAGCAGCGCCGCCGTCAAAGGCTCCCCTTTGGCGTCCAGCTCCCCTAAACGAAGCTCAAACTCGGCAAACATGGTCTGACGGTACAAAGTCCCCTTAAACTGCTCCAAAAAGTGGTTGATAAGGGTCGCCCGCTCTTTTTTATCGGTGGTTCGATCCAAAAGGTACTCCATCAAGAGCGCCTCGTTGCAGGTGGAAGCCACCTCGGCCACAAAGATCACATAATTCCGATAGGGAGACGGCTGGGTATGATTGGAAAGGTAGGAATGAACCGCATGCCCAGTCTCATGCGCCAGAGTAAACATACTTTCCAGATTGTCCTTATGGTTCAAAAGAACGTATGGATGGCACAGCGCGCCGGAGGAATAAGCTCCGGAACGCTTGCCTACATTTTCCCGCACGTCGATCCAGCGGTTTTCAAAGCCTTCCTTTAAGATCCCCCGATACCGATCTCCCATAGGCGCCAATGCGTCGTAAACGATCTCCTGAGCCTTTTTGTAGGGAATGACCTTTTCTCCGCCGGAAACCATAGGCGCATAGATATCGTACATATGAAGGTCGTCTACCTTCAAAAGCTTTTTCCGAAGACGGATATAGCGGTGAAGCTTGTCCAGATTGGCGTTGACGGTATCTACCAAATTCCGATACACCTGAGACGGAACCCGGGTGGATGCTAAAGCCGCTTCCAGAGCGCTGTCGTATTTCCGGGCGGTGGCGAAGAAACGACGCTGTTTCATTTCCGCCGCCAATGTCGCCGCAGCGGTATTTTGGATAGAACTGTACACCGAGTAGAAGGTTTCGAAAGAGGATTTCCGCAAGACCCGATCCTCACTCATCTGGCAGGGAACAAAAGATCCGCTGGACAACGGCACCGGATTTTGATCCTTATCCTTCGCATCCGGAAAGGTCAGATCCGCATAAACCAGTTTCCCATAAATATCGTCGGGGGCATCCGCCATCTCGCCGGCAGCCGCCAACAGTTTCTCCTCCGCGTCGGAAAGGGTATGAGCCTTTTTCTCCCGGATCACCGAAAGAAAACGGCGGTATAATTCCAATCCCTCTGTCTCCTTAAAAAAGCGCTCCAGCGTCTCGTCGGAAATCGCTAAGAGCTCCGGTGTAGCGAAAGCGGAAGCGCCGCTCGCCTCCACCAAAAGAGCCGACGCTTTACTGGACATAGCCTGATATTCGGCGACACGGGTGTCCTGGTCGGTTTTCCGCTGGGCATAGTTCATTAAAGAAGATAACTGGTTTTTAACATCCTGCATTTGATCCAAATATGCTAAAAGCACCGCGCCGCTTTCTCCCAGCCGGCCGGCGTAGGAAGAAAGCTGCGACACCTTTTCCCGGGCTTTATCAAAAGCGTTTTGCCACGCTTCGTCCGAAGCAAAAAGATCGGTCAGGTCCCAGGTCTCCTCTACCGGGATCTCTTCCCGGTTTGGAATGCGTTTATTTTCAGACATATAGATCCTCCTTTGATTGAAACACTGTTTTCAGCATACCATACTTTTTCCCCTTTTTCAACCGCCGATCTCCGGGTTCTTCATAATTTGTTTACAAACTCCCTATTGACTTGAAGCCGGCTTCAAGTGGTACAATCAATATGAATCGGTACCTTTCGATTCATAAACAGGAAGGAGGCACTCCCATGAAAAAATTAGGTTTCGGACTGATGCGGCTTCCGACAACGGAGCCCAACAACCCCTCGAAAATCGATATGGAACAGGTCAAGAAAATGGTAGACCTGTTTATTGAAAACGGTTTTACCTATTTTGATACCGCCTGGATGTACTGCGGTTTTGCCAGCGAACCCGCCGCCAAGGAAGCGTTAGTCGACCGGTATCCCAGAGACGCGTACACCTTAGCGACCAAGCTTCACGGCGACTATCTGAACACCCTCGAAGACCGGGACCGGATCTTCTCCTCCCAGCTTGAGAAAACCGGTGTGGATTTCTTCGATTATTATCTTCTCCACGATATTGGAGCAGGATACTACGAAAAATTTACCGAATTGGATTGCTTTCACTGGCTGATGGAAAAGAAAAAAGAAGGAAAGGTCAAACATATCGGTTTTTCCTTCCATGACGGCCCGGAGCTTTTGGATCAGGTATTGACCGAGCATCCGGAAATGGAATTTGTCCAGCTTCAGATCAACTATCTGGACTGGGAAAGTGAGGGCATCCAATCGAGAAAATGCTACGAAGTAGCGGTCAAGCACCAAAAACCGGTCATTGTTATGGAGCCGGTCAAAGGCGGCACTCTCGCCAAAGTGCCCGAGGAGGTAGAAAAAAGCTTTAAGGCTTACGCGCCGGATATGTCAGTGTCCTCCTGGGCGATCCGTTTTGCCGCAGGACTGGAAAATGTAATGCTGGTGTTGAGCGGCATGAGCAATCTTACGCAGGTAGCGGACAATATCAGCTACATGAAGGATCTTAAACCCTTAAACAACGAAGAACAGGCGCTGATCCAAAAGGCGGTAACCGCCATCAACGCCAACATTGTGATCCCCTGTACCGGATGCGCTTACTGCGTTCCCGGCTGTCCCCAAAACATCGCCATCCCCCAGTATTTTTCCCTCTATAACGCGGATAAACAAGAAGTCAAGGAAAAAGGCTGGACGCCCCAGGGCGAGTACTATAAACGGATGGCCCGTTCCTTTGGCAAGGCCAGTGACTGTATCGCCTGCGGGCAGTGTGAGGGAAGCTGTCCCCAGCACCTCCCCATTATCCAATGGCTGAAAGAAGTCGCCGATTATTTCGAATAACAAAAACGCCCTCTCTCTTCGGAAAGAGGGCTTTCCTTTTCCAAACACCGGCCTGCGCGGCGCGCAGCCTGTACCACCAATCATCAAACACCAGGAGGCATTATGGAAATTTTAGCAGTCATCGATATGCAAAACGATTTTATCAACGGAAGCCTTGGGACGAAAGAGGCTCAAGCTGTGCTCCCTAAAGTAGTAGAAAAAATCAAGTCCTTTCCGGGGCGGGTGCTGTTCACCAAAGATACCCATGACGAAAACTACCTTCATACCCAGGAAGGCAAATTGCTTCCCATTCCCCACTGTATCAAAGGAACAGCAGGCTGGGAGCTGCACCCGGATATCGAAGCGGTTCGACGGGAAACGCCCATTGAAAAGAATACCTTCGGGAGCACCGGACTGGCCCAGGTACTCAAAGCACAGCATCTGGACAAAGGCGGCCCTATTGAAAAAATTACGCTGGTGGGGCTTTGTACCGACGTTTGCGTCATCTCCAATGCGCTATTGTTAAAAGCCTTTCTCCCGGAGACGGTCATCGAGGTAGACGCTTCCTGCTGCGCCGGCGTTACACCGAAAGCGCATGAGTGTGCCCTGGAGGCCATGAAAGCCTGCCAGATCCAAATCGTTCATTCATAGCCTATGAAAACTCTTTATGTCAGCGATTTAGACGGGACCTTACTCGAGCCCAGTGGGAAAATTCAGGTCCATGCAGAAAAGATACTTAAGAAAAAAATGGAAAACGGGCTTCTTTTTACCTACGCTACCGCCCGTTCTCTCTCCTCAGCCGCACCTTTGACCCGGAATCTTCCCCTTTCCTTTCCGGTCATTACCCATAACGGAGCGGTGATCGTCGATCCCCAAAGCAAAGAAGTCCTTTTTTCTGCGTCTTTTTCCCGGGATGAAATCAAAACGATTTTCCAAAAGGTCACGGACGCTTCCCTTTCCCCGCTGATCTATGCGGTGATCGGTGGGAAGCAAAAGGTTTCTTTTTTTAAGCATCCCACCGAGCCCGGCCTTTGCCATTATTTACAAAGCAGGCAGGGCGATCCCCGCCTGCGCCCGGTTTCCTCTGTGGAAGCGCTATGGGAAGGAGAGATCTTTTACGTTACCATCATCCATTCCCATCCGGATACTCTGTCTCCTCTCGCGGCGCACTTTTCCAGTGACCCTCATTTCACCTGTCTGTTTCAGCAAGAGCTTTACCGCACGGAATACTGGCTGGAGTTGATGCCCTCTCTTACTTCCAAAGGAAAAGCGATCCAAATGCTGAAAGACCTGTTTTCCATCGACCGGGTGGTGGCATTTGGGGACCGGATCAACGATCTTCCTCTTTTTGAAGCTGCCGACTATGCTTTAGCGGTAAAAAATGCCGATGAAAAAAAAAAAAAAAAAGCCAATGAAG
>CALWZB010000064.1 GCA_944385915.1 uncultured Clostridia bacterium
GTGACCACCGTGGAGGATGCTCTGGATTTTGCCGAAACCATCGGCTACCCGGTGATCGTCCGTCCCGCCTTTACCTTAGGCGGCACCGGCGGCGGTATTGCCGAAAACGAGGAGGAGCTTCGGGAGATCGCCCGAAACGGTCTTCGCCTTTCCCCCATCACCCAGGCGCTGATTGAAAAATGTATCTCCGGATGGAAAGAGATCGAATTCGAGGTCATTCGGGACAGCAAAGGCAACGTCATCACCGTCTGCTCTATGGAAAACTTCGACCCGGTGGGCGTCCATACCGGCGACAGCATCGTTGTCGCTCCCGCGGTCACTCTTTCCGACAAGGAGTACCAGATGCTGCGGACAGCAGCGTTGGACATCATCTCGGCGCTGAAGGTGGAGGGAGGCTGCAACTGCCAGTTTGCCCTCTATCCGGAAAGCTTTGAGTACGCGGTAATCGAGGTCAACCCCAGAGTTTCCCGTTCCTCTGCCCTCGCCAGTAAAGCCACCGGTTACCCCATCGCCAAGGTTGCGGCAAAAATCGCCATCGGCTATACGTTAGACGAGATCAAAAATGCCGTGACCGGCAACACCTATGCCTGCTTCGAACCGGCTATCGACTATCTGGTGGTCAAATTCCCCAAATGGCCCTTCGATAAATTCGTCTACGCCAAACGGACCTTGGGAACCCAAATGAAAGCCACCGGCGAGGTCATGGCCATCGCCCCCACCTTTGAAGAGGGGATCATGAAAGCGGTGCGTTCGGCGGAGCTGGGACTGACTACCCTCTCGATGCCGGAATTTGCCGATAAAACCGCCGATGAGCTTCGTCCCCTTCTCTCTCATATCGACGATCAGCGGATCTTTGTGGTGTATGAAGCGCTGAAAAAAGGGATTTCCATCGAGGAGATCCACCAAATCACCTGGATCGATGAGTGGTTTTTGGGAAAACTGCTCCATCTTGCCAAAGCGGAAGAGGCGTTAGTCGGCGCCGATTTGAACGAAGAGCAACTTCTCGAGTATAAGCGCCTTGGATTCTTGGATTCTACCATCGAAAAACTTACCGGAAGAGAAATTCCGAAGAAAATATACGCCGGGTATAAAATGGTCGATACCTGCGCCGCCGAATTTGCGGCGGAGACTCCCTATTTTTACTCCTCCTATGAGTCGGAAAACGAAGCGCTGGAGTTTATCAAGGAAAAGGACAGCCGCAAAAAGAAGATCATCGTTTTCGGTTCCGGTCCTATTCGCATTGGTCAGGGTATTGAGTTTGACTACTGCTCGGTCCACTGTGTCTGGGCGCTGAAGGAAGAAGGCTGCGAGGCGATTATCGCCAATAACAACCCGGAGACGGTTTCCACCGACTTTGACACCGGCGACCGGCTGTATTTTGATCCTCTGACTCAGGAGGATGTCGCCAATCTGATCGAAACCGAAAAGCCCGACGGCGTCATTGTCCAGTTTGGCGGACAGACTGCCATCAAGCTGACCAAGTTTTTGGACAAAACCGGCGTGCCCATTTTGGGAAGCAGCGCCGACAGCATTGACGAAGCGGAGGACCGGGAGCGATTTGACGCTCTGCTCTCCCGCTGTGACATTCCAAGGCCCCAGGGCTTTACCGTCTTTACGGTGGAAGAAGCCCTCGACGCCGCCCACCAGCTGTACTATCCGGTGCTGATGCGCCCCTCTTATGTACTGGGCGGTCAGAATATGATCATCGCCTACTCCGACGACGATATCCGGGAATATATGGCCATCATCAAGCATGCGGGTGAGCTGGACAACCCGGTGCTCATCGACAAATACCTGATGGGGACCGAGGTAGAGGTGGACGCCATCTCCGACGGAGAGGATTTCCTGATCCCCGGTATTATGGAGCATATCGAACGGGCCGGCGTCCATTCGGGAGACTCCATCTCGGTTTATCCTTCCCAAAACCTCACCTCCCATATCCGCCGCACCCTAGTGGAATACACCGGAAGACTAGCGAAGGAATTAAAGGTCAAGGGTATGATCAATATCCAGTATGTGGTCTATAACCATGAGGTTTATGTCATCGAGGTCAATCCCCGTTCCTCCCGAACTGTCCCCTACATCAGCAAGGTCACCGGCGTCCCTATGGTGAATCTGGCGACCAAGGTCATTTTGGGTCACAAGCTCAAGGATCTGGGCTACGGCACCGGACTGTATCCGGAAAGCGGCTATGTAGCGGTCAAAGTCCCGGTGTTCAGCTTTTCCAAGCTCAACGACGTGGACACCCACCTGGGACCGGAGATGAAATCCACCGGCGAGGTATTGGGCATTGCCAAAACCTTTGACGAAGCGCTGTTAAAGGGCTTGGAGGCTTCGGGAACCACCTTAAAGAAATCCGGCGGCGTTTTGATCACTGTGCGGGATTCGGACAAAGAGGAGGTCTTGGAGATCGCCGACCGGTTCGCTTCTTTGGGCTTTACCCTTTACGCCACCAGCGGCACTGCGTCTAAACTGAATCGGAATATGATCGCCACCAATTCGGTCAAAAATATTTCCGAGGATCCGGACAACAATGCCCTTACCCTATTAGACAGCGGCAAGATCGACTATGTCATCTCCACCTCCAAGCATGGCCGCCAGCCCACTTTGGACAGCGTCCGCCTCCGGAGAAAAGCGGTGGAGCGCTCCATCTGCTGTCTCACCTCACTGGATACCGCCAATGCGGTGCTCAACTGTCTGGCTATGGAAAAGACCATCGACGATGTGGAGCTTGTGGATATTACCACCCTTTGATTTCCAAAAATTTCCGGGAATATTTTTTCCCACTTTTCTCATACTATAACCACGGAAGATGATTTATCGCTTGTCTTTCGTAAAGGAAAACGCCTGGCGGGCAGATGCCCGTCAGGCGTTTGATTTTCGGATAAAACGGAAAAAACCGCACACACTATCTTCGCGGAAGATGGTCAAATGCTTCCGTTCAAAAGCGCTTGCACACCGATTCCGGCGTACAGGCGCTTTTCCTTTCCCGCAAATTCCCATGTGTATCTTTTTTCAAACCGTCGATACTACCTACGCGGGAGAAAGAAAATGATTGAAGAAGCGTTTGCAAAAAGCTCCCGAAAGCGTCGTTTATCTTAAACGGCGCTTTTATTATACAAAAAGGCCGGCATACGCCGGCCAAAATTCCATTTTAAGCGATCTCCACCATGATCTTTTCCCCTTTTTGGGAAGCAACGGAGCGCATGATCACACGAATCGCCTTGGCGATGCGGCCCTGCTTTCCGATCACTCTACCCATATCCGAGGGAGCTACGCTCAAATGATAAACGATAATTCCTTCCTCATTAGGCTCGTCTACCGAAACCGAAACGGCTTCCTTATCTTCAACCAGCCCTTTTGCTAAGGTAAGCAATAAATCCTGCATAGTATTTCCTTTCCGCAACATACGCTAAACGCCAGGTCCGGCTACAAAAATACCGTGCCACAGCACGGTACTCTCGGGCGAACGCTTTCTTTCCGCAAATGAAGCTTACTTCTCGGAAGCAATTTTCAAAATCTTCTTTACGGTATCGGTAGGCTGCGCGCCGGTGGCGATCCACTTGTTTGCCTTCTCAACGTCTACTTTGATGACGCTGGGGTTTTTCATCGGATCGTAGTAACCAAGCTCCTCGATGAAACGTCCGTCTCTGGGATACCGGGAGTCGGCGACGACAATGCGGTAGAAAGGAGCTTTTTTGCTTCCCATTCTGCGCATTCTAATCTTAACGGCCATGATAGTCACCTCCTGATTCAAATTTTATGGTAACAGCTTTCGCTGGTACGACTAAAATAAATTGGGCAAACGCATTCTCCGTTTTCCCTTTTTTCCGCCGCCGGACATTTTCTTCATCATCTGCCGCATCTGCTCAAACTGCTTGAGCAGCCGGTTCACATCCTCCACCTTGGTCCCGCTTCCGGCAGCGATCCGGCGTTTCCGGGAAGGATTGATAATAGACGGCTTTTCCCGCTCCGCGGGGGTCATGGACGTGATGATCGCTTCGATCAAAACAAACTGGTGATCGTCCACATCCAAATCGTCGATCTTTCCGGACAATCCCGGGATCATAGAAAGGATCTGTTTTATGGAACCCATCTTCTTGATCTGGCGCATCTGATCCAAAAGATCGTTCATATCAAAGCTGTTTTCCTTGATTTTATTTGTGAGCCTCGCCGCTTCCTTTTCGTCCACGGTGCTCTGGGCTTTCTCAATGAGGGTCAAAACATCCCCCATCCCCAAAATCCTCGAAGCCATACGAGAAGGATGGAACGGCTCCAGATCTCCGATCTTCTCCCCGGTACCCACAAATTTAATGGGCTTTCCGGTCACTTCCCGAACGGAAATGGCGGCGCCGCCCCGAGTATCAGAATCCAATTTTGTCAGTATGACACCGCTGATGGGAAGGGCGTTGTTGAAGGTCTCCGCCACATTGACCGCATCCTGACCGGTCATAGAGTCGATCACCAGCAGGATCTCGTTGGGAGAAACGGCGGCCTCTATTTTTTTCAGTTCCTCCATAAGAACTTCGTCGATATGAAGCCGACCGGCAGTATCAATGATCAAAAGATCGTAGCCGTGATCCTTAGCGTATCTTAACGCCTCTGTGGCGATCTTGACCGGATCGGTCTGACCCATTTCAAAAACCTTGGCGCCCGCTCTCTCTCCCACGATACAAAGCTGTTCAATAGCGGCAGGACGATAGATGTCGCAAGCCGCGAGCATGGGACGATGGCCCTGATCCTTAAAATATTTCGCCAGTTTTGCGGCGTGGGTGGTTTTACCGCTTCCCTGAAGGCCGCACATCAAAACAACGCAAGGCGGCTTACTCGGAAATTCGATCCGCGCGTTTTCCGTCCCCATTAGCGCCGTCAGCTCTTCGTCGACGATCTTAATGACCTGCTGGGCGGGGGTCAGGCTTTCCAATACCGCCTGTCCAACCGCTCGTTCACTTACCGAAGCGACGAATTTTTTCACTACCTTGTAGCTGACATCCGCTTCCAAAAGAGCCAGGCGAACTTCCCGCATCGCTTCTTTAATGTCCGATTCGTTTAGCTTTCCCTTTCCCCGCAGCTTTTTAAACGCGGCGGAAAGCTTATCGGAAAGGCTTTCAAAAGCCATAAGATCCCCCTTCCTTATAGTTTAAAAGGTTTCGGTATATTCCCTCACCAAATCGGAAATTTCATGAATACCCCGATCGATCTCCAAGGAAGTCACGACGCCTTTATTAGCATGATCGATCTCATCACATAAAAACTGAACCCGCTCGTTTAAAGCGACAAGCCGCTCAAATTTTTTGAGAAAGCCGAGGGTTTCCTCCATTTCCCGCATAAAGTCCTCACCGCGCTTGATGTTATCCCGAACGCCCTGGCGGGTGATCCCTTCATGCTCCGCGATTTCAGAAAGAGAGAGATCCTGGTTATAATAAAGATCGATCACATCCCGCTGCTTTTCGGTCAGCATCGGACCGTAAATGTCCAAAAGCAGGGAAACCGTAAAGTCCTTATCCGCCAAAATCTTTCACTCCTCTCAAAAACCTTCCCTATTATACCGAATTTTTTACGCTCTGTCAAGTAATTTCCTTTACAGAATTGATTCTTTTTTTATTTGGAGGCATATTTATGATCTGGAATCTCATTGGAGAAGAAAACGCAAAGCAAGCGGGCGCCTATTTTCGAAACCTTCTGGGCTCCTGCTGTGCTTTGATGGAAACCCGAGACGAAGGCGCCGCCTTTTTTCAGAAAGGAGAAAGCTCTCTCCTTCTTTTCGTTTCCTCGATCCCCTGCCGTTTTTCCTCTCCATGCCTCTACCTGCCCATGGAGGACTGGAACCGAAAGGGAGCGTTTCCGAAGCATTCCGTTATCTGTGTTTCCTCCGGCTTTTCCTCCCTTTTGGATACGCTGAAAGGCAAAACGCCCCACCTTTTGACCTACGGCGAAGATCCCACCGACGATTTCTATTTTGAATCCCAAGGAGAGCGCGTTATCGTCAACCCCAAAAACCGGCTCAAGCCTCTTTTTGTCCATCCGTCTTTTTGCCTTCCTGCGCCGGTTTCCTTTCCCTTTGACTGCCCGTCCTTGACGGAAGCCGCCGTATCTCTTCTTCTTCTCTCCGGCCAGTTGCCAAAATAATCAAAAAAATTTTTCAACTTTCGCCATCTTCAACGATTGCACCGCGTTTGGAAATTTGATACAATAGAAGAAAAAACAGGAGAGTGCTTATGACAGAAAGTCAGCTTCAGGAGTACTTTGCGCGGATCGGTTACACCCCCAAGAACTCCGAGACCGAGCAGGAGGTTTTCAAAAATCTTCACCGAAACCATGCCTTTCATATCCCCTTTGAAAATATGGACGTTTACCGGAAAATGACGGTGTCCTTAGACGAGGATGCCCTTTTTGAAAAGCTGGTCCGCCAAAAGCGGGGCGGGTACTGCTTTGAAATGAACGGCCTTTTTTATTTTGTGCTCACCTCTTTAGGCTACCGGGTCCACTCCGTTTTGGCGCGCATCGGCGGAAAAGACCGGCCGTTTGGAGGACTGACCCATCGAATGAACGTTGTTTTCCTTTCCGACGGAAGCAAGTGGGCGGCGGACGTAGGATACGGGGGAGACGGTCTTATAGAACCGGTGCTGATCTCTGAAACGCCTACCTTCTCCTACGGAAAGAATTACCGGGTCATCCGAAAAGAAGATGACTTGATGAAGTACCATCTCCAGGTTTTGTCCGAAGGCGAGTTTGTCAACCTGTTTTGCTTCAACGAGGAGCCCAACCAGCCAAAAGATTTTGAGATCTGCAATTTTTATACCAACTGCCACCCCGATTCCGGCTTCCGCCAGAGGGTCATGTGTACCCTCCCGACGCCGGAGGGACGCATCTCCATTTCCGACGACCGGCTTCGGATCGTAAAAAACGGAGAGATTTCCGACACTTTTTTCCCCCGGGAATCGCTAAAGGATATTTTGTCCGATCATTTTAATATTCATATTGAGATCTAAAAAAACAGGGACGGTTTTAGCCGTCCCTGTTTTTGCCGTTATCCTGTCCTTACTCATATGATCTCGCCGGGCTTGGTCTCATATTCCATATCCTCGTCGGTAACTACCCGAAGTTCCTTGCGATTGAGCAGGTCGTACAAAGCCGGCACCACATACAGCGTCATCAGGGTAGCATAGGTCAAGCCGCCGATGCAAACGATAGCGATGGGCTGCATCATCTCGGCGCCCATCCCCACGCCTACCGCGGTAATGACCAGCGCGAGAATGGTGGTCAGCGCCGTCATCAGGATGGGACGCATACGGGTTTTCCCCGCCTCCACAATCGCTTCCCGTTTTTCCACACCGGAAGCCCGAAGCTGGTTAATATAATCCACCAAAACGATACCGTTGTTGACAATAATGCCCGCCAGCATAACAAAGCCGATCATCGAGATTACGCTTACATCCAAACCGGAGATCAAAAGTCCCAAAAGGCCTCCCGTTAACGCCAGAGGAATGGTTAAAAGAACAATAAAGGGAGAGAGAAGGGATTGGAACTGGGCGACCATGATCCCATACACCAATATTACCGCCAATAAGAACATTTTTACCAATTCGTACATAGCGTCCATGATGGTTTCGTTTTCGCCCGAGGACTGCCACTCCACACCCAGGGGAAGAGATAACCCGCTCAAAGCTTTTTCCGCCTCAGCGGTCACCAAGCTTACGTTATTCCCCTCTTTGACCGTCGCACTGACGGTCAGGTACCGGCGCTGGTTGCTCCGGGAAATGCTGCTTAAGGCGATATCCTCGGTCACCTCGGCCACATCGGTCAGCAATACTTCGCTTTCCGCCCCTTCGCTATCGGTCACCGTCAGGGTAAACTGTTCCAAAGAATCTTTGGTCAGCGGCTCGACAGTGGTGTCTTTAACGGTCACTGAAAGGGCGTCGCCGTCCACATTCAGGCTTCCCGAAGAAACCGAATCGGTCAACGCGTCGGTGATGGCCATATAGACCTGTGCCACTGTCAGCCCTTTCAAAATCGCTTTATTTTTATCTACAGTGATCCGAAGCTCCGGCGTCGCATCTTCAATTCCGTCATCGATCTCCTCCACACCGGAAACCTTCGACAATGCTTCGGAAACCATCGCCGCGCCGTCTTTTAACGCATCCAGATCCTCGCCGTAAAGTCGGATACTGATGCCGCTGCCCATCGCGGAGATCATGCTGTTCATATCCGATTCTCCCACCGCTGTCAGCGTTCCCGGAAAGTCTCCGGCAAAGCCGTTGATCTCGTCGGCGATCGCCTTGGCGGAGGCGCCGTCTTTTGGGATCACATACATGGTCACGTCGTTTTCCCCTCCGGAAGAGGAAAGCGCCATCATGGAAATACCGCTGTTTCCTGCCATAGCGCCTACCGTCTCCACGCCGTCGATCTGCGTGATCCGGTCTACGATCTCATCCGCCGTTTCCGTCGTCTCCGCAAAGGTCGCGTCCTCTTTGGGAATGTAAGACACCGTTACCTGTGCCGCTTCCATATTGGGCATAAAGGAAAATCCCCGGCTCACCGCCAAAAACGCGCTTCCAAAAAGCAAGACCACCGAAAAAACAAGAACCAGTCCCCGGTGCGAAAGGGCAAAGCGAACGCTCTTTTCATAGCCCCGAATGAATCCACCGAAAAAGCGGCCGGGCTTGGTATTGACTTTTTTCAGCATTCCCGTCGCCATCGCCGGCACCAGCGTAAGCGCCACGATGAGGCTTGCGACAAGAGAATACCCAATGGTCAGCGCCATATCGTTAAAGAGCTGACGGGTGATGCCGTCGACGAACACAATGGGAAGGAATACGCAGACTGTGGTCAGTGTGGAAGCGGTAATGGCGCCCGCTACCTGGGTAGCGCCGGCAACTGCCGCCTTGATGGGAGAAACGCCCTCCCGGCGAAGGCGGTAGATGTTTTCGATCACCACTACCGAGTTATCTACCAGCATCCCAACGCCTACAGCCAACCCGGAAAGGGAGATCATATTTAAGGTGACGCCGGAAAAATACATCAGCACCACGGCGAATACTACACTCAAAGGAATGGAGCAGGCGATGATAAAGGTGGGGCGAAGATCTTTTAAAAACAGGATCAAAATCAAAATCGCCAGCACCGCACCATACAGAAGGTTATCCAGCACCGAATCAATGATCAGATGGATATAATCGCCCTGATCCATTAAAGGAGTAAAATGAAGTCCCTCGTACTCCTCGGAAAGAAGGGCAAACCGTTCCCGTAAATTTTCCGAAGCCACAGCAGTTGCCGTAGTGGACTGTTTGGTAAAGGAAAGGATGATCCCGTCGTTTCCGTTGATACGGGCGTAGGTTTCCGCCGCGTTATCGCTGACCAAAATCTCCGCTACATCCGAAAGGGTCACGAGACGGCTCCCGTCCCCGCTCAAATCAAAAAGCGCCAGATCTTTCAGCTCCTCAATGGAGGTGATCTCATCTCCTACCCGGAGCAAAACGGCGTCATCCCCCTCGGCGGTATATCCGGCGGGCATGGAAAAGTTTTGCGCCGTAAGGATGCCGCTGATCATATCCATGGTGATCTGATCCGAAACGTCAATGGAAGAAAGGGTGTCCTCTTTGGTTTGAGACAGGGTCTCCTGCTGACCGGAAAGCTCTCCTAACGCGCCGTCAATGGTGGTCAGCCCGCTTTCCGCTTCCCGGATCCCGTCCTCCAGCGCGGTGATCCCCTGGGCCATCTCGGTGAGAGCAGAGGGCAGTTCATCCCTTTCAATTCCAAGATCGGAAAGAGACGCGTCGATTTCCGCAAGGCCCTGATTCACCTGCTGCAATGCGGCTTCCGATTCCCCAATAGCGATGGGAAGGGTCTCTAACGTCAATCCCGATTCCCCTAACGCACTTTCTACCATAGCAAGCCCTGCCGCCGCCTGCTGGTATTCCTCCGAGGATTCAGGGTAAGTCTCCAGCGCAGCCTGAAGGGATGCGCCTTTTTCCTGTAAAGCCTTTAACGAATTGATGCTCGCTGTCAGCTCTCCCTTGGTCTGTTCCAGAGTGGTAATGGTATCATTTAAGGAGGAAAGCTGGTTTTGCGAAGCGGTGAGGGAATTCAACTGGCTTCGAAGGGAGGATAAAGTGGCGCTGACGGTATCCCGATTGGAAAGGAGCTCCGCTTTTCCCTCGTCCAAAGCGGACTGCGCCTCATCAAATTCCACCCCCGCAGCGTCGCGCAGCGATTGGTTCAGCGTATCGATCTTTTCCTGTGTAATCAGGATCCGGACCTCTTTGGTGATACCTCCGCTCATGGAGATATCCGCGATCCCATCGGTTCCCTCCAACCGATTGAGAAGGGTCTCGTCCAAAAAGGCGGTCAGCTCGGCAACATC
>CALWZB010000065.1 GCA_944385915.1 uncultured Clostridia bacterium
GGTATTGTTTTCAATGGTTTCAACATATTTTTTCTGCCCTACCGTTTTGGAACGAACCGGCTTACCTTTTTGCGTGATACAGATACAGTCGTTTAACTCCTTTAACGTTTCACCCGCGCCTTCCTCCGCGATCGAGATGGCGTAACGGACGTTTAGCTCATCGATCTCCTTTCCGTTTTTGATCAAGGTGGAGAGGCAATCGACTGCCTGCTTGCAGGCGGAGATCTTGTCTTCCTCACCGATGAGCTTTATGGTGCAGTCACGCACCACGATATCGATACCGTAGGTTTTCCGAAGCACCGCCAGATTGCGGTCAAATTCCCCGCACAGCGCAGCGGTTTCCTGTAGGCTGGATAAATCAAATACCAGCTCGGCCAATATGCGTTCACTCCTTCAATTTCCCTGTGATTTCTCTTATTTATGTTATTATACCATAGAAATTGTTGTTTGTATCTATATGTTTTTAACAAAATTTTTTGGATGAAAAGAAAGCAACGTGCCGGTTTTGTCAAGAGTCGGAGGAAAAAGCTGTATCCAGCGGCACTTCAAAAGCGATGTCTTCGATGCACTGGTAGCGGATGGTCATAACAAGCATATCATCCTGCCGGTTGGCGTGGATTTCCCGGGAAAGGATCTGGGCGTCTTTGAGACTGTCTGCTTCGTATTCCGCCGCCGCTTTTTCCAACATTTGGACCCCTTCTTCCTCGGAGAAGGCAATTTCCGTTTCGGTGTAGTGACTAATGACTGTAGTTTCGATCTCGATGGGAAGACGGATCCCGAAAATCGTCAGCGGCTCTGTTTCAGTCTGCACCAGGCTGTTTTCCTCGGGGTCAGAGTAAAACCAAAGAGGAATTTTTTGCCCGAAAAGGATCACACGCTTTTGGCAGTCGGTCTCTCCGGTAAACTCTCTGGCGGTGTCCGAAAGAGAGACGGAAAAGGTCTTTTCAAACAGCGTTTTGGCCAGCACCGTGGCGGCGCTTCTCCGGTAGATAAAGTTGCCGTCCGCCCCCTCTAAGACACCGCTGACGATCAAATCTCCCTGGGATACCGCCGCCTTTTCGGTGACCACCGCCTGGCCGGAAAACACCCGCAGCTCCAGGATCTGACCGGTTTTGGCTGCGACAATATTGGTAGGGGCGTCGTCGCGGATCTCGGGTTTTGGCGTTTCTTCTCTGAGTTCTACTTCGATCCGGCTGCCAATGCGGTTGAGCGCCAGCGAGGATACGCCGGGAAGCTGCTGCAAGGCCTTTAAGGTAATTTGATTCAGGTCCGCAGTGGGAAGAAAGGTGCCTTCCGAAAGGCCCGCGTCTTTTAAAACTGTCAGAATTTGCCGGTCGGAAAGGGTATGCTCGCCGGGGATGACGATCTCCCATGTGAAACACTGTAAGAATAAAAGAAGCGCTAACAGCACCAATCCCCCGCCCATTAAGCCGAACCGTTTCCGGTAGGGATAAAGGAAAAAAACGAGCCCCTCCTTTCGGAAGATCTTTAAGGTCACTCCGCTTTTTTTCGCCAGCCTTGCCGCTTTTTTATAGTCTTTCGGAGAGATGCACCCCTTGGCGGTTTCACCGTCTTTTGAAAAATGATTGACCGGGATCCCCTCCTTTTGAAGGGAAGAAAGAAAGGCGCCAAAGCCTTCTCCGCAAGCCGTAAACCAGAGCCTTTTTTTAATCCGCATACCCTTTCGCCTCCTTTTTTGCATGTATATGCGGCCTTTTAAAGGAATATAAATGGAAGGAAGGAGGGAGCGGGTTGGAAAAGAGGGGACAGAGAAACCGTTACGATTTTGGATCCCGGCATATCCCGGGGAAGAAAGAAAAAGATACCCTTCTTTCGGCGTTTCGTGAGCGGGTAGAGGAGCAAAAGGCGGTCAGGATCGTATTGTCCGGGGATTTCGCTTTAGAGATCGAGGGAAAAAGCGAGATCTTGGAATATGATGACAATCTGATCATGATCGGGACAGGAAAAAAGAAACTTTTGATCGCGGGTGTCAGTCTTTTGGTGGAACGGTATGGAGAGGAAAGCCTTTCCATCCGCGGAAAGATCGCGTCGCTCAGCTGGATATAGGAGGAGAAAATGGATAGAAAAAAGATCGGGTTTGCCGCGGCGGCAATGCTTTTGGCGTTTTTGGCCCTTTGGGATTCCAAAACGGTGGCGGCGGGGATCCAGCGGGGTGTTTTTCTTTGTATCCAAACCATTATCCCTTCCCTTTTTCTGTTTATGATCGTCGGGGAGATGGTTTCCGCTTTGCCTCTTTCGGGGAAAAGGGGATGGCTGTCCCGGCTGTTTGGCGTATCCGGTTTGTCGGAAAGCATTTTGCTTATGGGGCTGATCGGCGGTTATCCGGTAGGCGCCAAAATGATCTCCAAAAAAATTTCCGAGCATCATCTTTCAGTTTCCGAAGGAAACCGGCTGCTGGCCCTTTCCGCCAATGCCTCTCCGGCGTTTTTGATGGGCGCGGTGGGAAACGGGGTGTTCCATAATGAAACGATGGGATTTTTTTTGATCGGGTGTCAGCTGATCGCCTTGCTGTTCACCGGGATCATTCTGCGCGTTTTCCTCCCGCTGAAAAGGACCGTGGCAAAAGATGTGCCCAAAGAAACATCCTTTTCCTTTGTGGAAAGCGTCATATCGGCGGGAAAAAGTCTTGGGGTCATCTGCTTTTTTGTCACTGTGTTTTCCGCTTTTTATCAGGTGCTGAGCGAAATATCAGGGACGCATCCATGGCTTGGGCTGTTGGAGGTTTCGGTAGGCTGTGACCGGATCCAGGAATACGGGTTTGCGCAGGCGCTGTTTTGGTGCTGTTTATATCTTGCCTTCGGCGGGATCTGCGTTTTTACCCAGCTTTCCGCCTTTTTGTCGGGAAGCGGCGTTACCTTCGGCACGTTTTTTCTTGGAAGAGGGATCTTCTTTCTTTTCTTTTACGGAAGCCTTCGGGTGGTCATCTTTTTGTTTCCCAGCGCCGCGGAAAGCTTTCTTTCCTTTTCAGGCGACTATATGCCTGTGATCGGAGCGCCGTCTCCTCTTGTGGGGGTCCTTTTGATCCTTCTTTGCCTGATGCTCTTGATTACCGATAAAAAGTATGGTACAATTTTCAAAAATCATCGGTAGAAGGAGGAGCACGTTGAAATATAGCCTTTTTGACCCCAAGATCTCGCCGCGGTGCGAGTACTGCGAGCGGGGTACCGAGAAAAACGGCAAGGTGCTTTGCCATTACGCAGGCGTGGTTTTGCCGGATTTTGCCTGCCGCCGGTTTTTGTACGCGCCGTTAAAGCGAAAACCGAAAAATCCTCCTCCTCTGGCCCGGTATACCAAAGAGGATTTTACCCTGTAAGGAGAAGTATGAGAACATTTCGGATCGGCAAAAACGACAGCGGTCAGCGGTTGGATAAATTTCTCTCCAAAGCGGTAAAGCAGCTGCCCCAAAGTCTAATGTATAAATATATCCGGCAAAAGCGGATCAAGGTCAACGGCAAAAAGCAGGAGATCTCGTACCGGCTGGCGGAAAACGACGAAGTGACCCTTTATATCCGCGACGAATTTTTCGAGGAACAGACAAAGCAGGAGGAATTTTTGCTGGTTTCTCCTCATATTTGCGTCCTTTATGAAGATGACCAGATCATGCTGATCGATAAACCGGCGGGGCTGGTGGTGCATGCGGATGACGAAGGGACTGTGGATACCCTGATCAATCGAAGCTTGCGGTATCTTTATGAAAAAGGGGAATATGACCCCCGCAGAGAACATTCCTTTACGCCGTCCCTTTGCAACCGTATCGACCGGAATACCGGCGGGATCGTAGCATTGGCCAAGACGGCGGACGCTTTGCGGGAGATGAATGAATGCTTTCGCGCAAGAAGGACGGAAAAGTATTATTTGTGTTTGGTCCACGGCCATTTAAAGGAGCGGGAAGGAAAGCTTTTGCATTATCACCGTAAGGATGAGAAGGAGAAAAAGGCTTTGGTGTTTGACCATATGGTGCCGGGAAGCAAAACCATGATCACCGGATACCGGGTCCTTTCGGAAATTCCCGGTTACTCCCTTTTGGAGGTGCGCCTTTATACCGGCCGCACCCACCAGATACGCGCTCAGTTTGCACATATTGGCCACCCGCTTCTGGGCGATGGCAAATATGCTGATAACCGGGAAGATCGGAAAAAGGGATTTTCCCATCAGGCCCTTTATGCCTATAAGATCATGTTTCACTTTCCCGAAGGGTCCTCTCTGTCCTATCTCGACGGGCAAATTTTCCAAATCGAGAAGGTTCCTTTCGCATCCCGGGATACGCTGGAAATGCTTTCCTCATAGATCGTTCGAGGAGGGATCCTATGGATATTTGCTTATGGGATTTAAGAAAGAAAGAATTGGTTTGCCTGCGGGACGGAAGCAAGCTTGGGTATGTGGATGACGTGCTCATCGATATGGATACCAAAGCGGTCAAGGCGCTGATCGTTCGCGGGCGGCTTCGGCTGTTCGGACTTTTGGGGCGGGAGCCGGATCTGCTGATCCCGTGGGATGAGATCGGTGTGATCGGAAACGACGCCCTGCTCATCAAGGAGGTCCCGTGCGAACAGCGCTTTTTTTGAACAGCGGCGGGAGCTGATGTAACATCTCTCTATGGTAACCAAACAGCGGGCACAGTTTCTGCCCGCTGTTTTTCTGATACAAAAAAATGGTTGGAATTTGGCATTTTGCACTAATTTTTCAAAAACAGAAAAAAAGGAACGGGAAGTATTGACATTGGAGTTTACTTTAATGCTATACTAAAAGAGTCAAATGAAAAGGAAATACGTTTCTTTGGTTTTTTGTGTGAAAAAGAAGGAGGATACCATGAAGTACAAAGAGTTTATTCCAAAACATGGAGAAAAGCTGACGCTCTCCCGTTTAGGGATGGGAAATATGCGGCTTCCTACCATCGGCGAGGGACGGGATGCTCCCATCGATGAGAAAGCGGCGACGGAAATTATTGATTATGCTTTTGCATCCGGTATCAATTATTACGACACCGCTTATGTTTACCATGGGGGAGAGTCGGAAAAATTTTTGGGCCGGGCGCTCATCGACCGGTATCCAAGAGAGAAATTTTATATCGCCACCAAGTACAACCGTCGGATGAGCGGCGCGGATTTTGCCGGCGCATTTGAGGAACAGCTTCGGCGTCTTCACACCGACTATATTGATTTTTACCTGCTGCATGCGGTGAACGACGATAATGCCGACGATTATCTCCAAAGCGGCTGTATCGAATATTTTGAGGAGCAAAGGAAAAAAGGACGGATCCGGTACTTAGGGTTTTCTTCCCATTCCTCTCCCGAGGTTTTACAGAAGGTCGCGTCCTTTTATGACTGGGATTTTGCCCAGATCCAGTTAAACTATTTAGACTGGACCCTGACCCGGGCGAAGGAGCAGTACGAAATTTTAACCTCCCATAACATCCCGGTTATGGTCATGGAGCCCATTCGTGGCGGACGTCTCGCCAGCTTAAATGAGAAAGCGAACGCCTTTTTGAAGGAAGCGAATCCCGATTGGTCGGTACCCTCCTGGGCGCTGCGTTGGGTACAGCGTCTTCCTAACGTACAGGTCGTCCTTTCCGGAATGTCGTCCCTTTCCCAAATAAAGGATAACGTCAAAACCTTTTCCGACCCCGAGGAGATGACAGATGCTCAGGCAGAGACATTGATGAAGGCATGCGAGATGTTCCGAAATGATATAGCGATACCATGTACGGCGTGCCGGTATTGTGTGGATGGATGTCCCCAGCAAATCGATATTCCCGCGGCTCTTGCGGTGTATAATGCCTATAAATTGGATGGAAACCGGGCATTAAAGGACTTAAAGGAACCCCTGCCTACTGCTTGTATCGCATGCGGCCAGTGTGTTTCCAACTGTCCCCAGTCCATCGATATCCCCACCTATCTGGCGGAATTGGGAAAGCTCCTTTAAAAAAATTTTTTCCTTTATGAATGGATTTCCCAAAACGGGAAAGAAAGAAATGGAGGAAAAATGATGAGAAAAGCGATTTGTATTGCGGCGGCGGTGCTCTCTTTTTCGGCAGGGATCGGAAGCACCTTCTGCCAGGCTTCGGGCGGATACACAAACGGATATGGCGCAGGTCATTTTGGAGCCGGTGCGGGAGCATACTGCGCTTATGTGGACGCGGACGGTGACGGAATTTGTGATTACCGCGCTTATCGGGATCAGGACGGGGATGGGATCTGTGATGACTGTCCCCATAACGGGATCCCCGCTCGGGATGGAACCGGCCTTCAAAGAGGCGCGGGACATGGTCACTGCCGGTAAAGGTGGAATAAAAGGGGTATGCGAAGCGAGCAGGAGCTAAACGACGTGATCGAACGGCACGCGGATACCGTTTCACGGCTCTGTACCGTTTATCTGAAAAACAGCGCGGATACCGAGGACATATTTCAAACGGTGTTTTTGAAATATGCCCTTTCTTCCGTTATCTTTGAAAGCGAGGAGCATCAAAAGGCATGGGTGATCCGAGTGACCATCAACGCCTGCAAGGATCTGTTAAAGAGCTTTTTCCATAGCCGGGTCGTTTCTGCCTCGCAGCTTCCGGAGATGACCACGTCGATTCCGTCGGAGTACCGGGAGGTATTGGACGCGGTTCTTTCCCTTCCCAAAAAGTATAAAGACGTGGTGTAACTTCATTACTATGAGGGCTATACCGCTCCTCAGATCGGGACGATCTTAGGGAAAAAAACAAATACGGTTTATACGCTTTTAACGCGTGCAAAGCAGCTATTGAGAGAAAAACTGGGAGGGGAAGAAGATGGATAAAAGGATCTATGCGGCCTTGGATTCGATCCACGCCGGGCCGGAGCTGAAACGGCGGGTCAAGATGAACCTGTCGCAAACCCTTTCCCAAAGTGCATCCCGCCGAAAAAGGCTTCGAATCGCGGCGGTGGCGGTGTGTATGCTGTTATTGACCGTCATCAGCGGAAGCTGGGTCTATTTTACGCCCACAGCGCAAATCAGCATCGATATCAATCCGTCGGTTCAGCTTAACGTCAATCGGTTTGACCGGGTGGTGTCAGCGAAGGGACTTAATGAGGAAGGAGATGCGCTTTTGGGGTCTTTGTCCCTCTGGTTAATGGATTATGAAGGAGCGGTCACCGAAATTTTAGAGTCCGAGGCGGTTTCCTCTCTGTTATCCCAAGAGGAGGTGCTGACCATCGGCGTGACCGGAAAAGAGGAAACACAATGTGAGCGGATGCTGTCCGGGCTTTCCTCTTGTACCGGGAAGGAAGCCAATGCGCACTGCTGCTACGCCGATGAGAGCGCTATGGAAGCGGCCAGGAAACTGGGACTTTCCTACGGTCAGTACCGGGCCTATTTGGAGCTTTTAAAATGGGATCCCACTGTGACGGCCCAAGATATTGAGGGAATGACGGTGCGGCAGATTCGGGATTGGATCGGGTCCCTCCAAGGGGGCGAAGGAGAGACATCTGAGGATGTGGAATCTTCGAATGGTTCAGGAAACGGGCATCAGCATCAGCATGGAAAAGACCAATAAAGAAGCCGGAGCGTATGCTCCGGCTATTTTTCTGCATCCGCTTTGGTGCGGTGGATCGTTCCCCGGGGATGCTGGGCAGGCGCGTAGACGGAAGAAAGCCTTAAAGGACAGCAGCCCGTGTTGCGGACGTTGTGCCAGGTGCCGGCAGGGACTAAAATAGCATCTCCAGCCTGAAGCGTTTTTTTCTGTTCGCATTTTCCTCGGCAGCACCCCATCTCTACGACACTTTCCCCCGATTCGATCCGAAGAAGCTGGTCGGTATCCGGATGCTGTTCCCATCCGATTTCCTCGCCCTTGGCAAGCGACATAACCGTGAGCTGAAGATGACAGCCGGTCCAAAGAACGGTACGGAAATTCCGGTTATTCTGGGCAGATGCTGATAGAGGGATCACAGTCGCATTTGGCCCCAGATCGGCGCCGCAGGAGCCGTTTGGCGGTGTTTGCTGATACATGACACCCATCCTTTCTATATAGACTGCTATTATGGTATGAGAAAGGAATAAGGTATGTGACAGAAAATGAAAGAGGAATGGGCTTTCTTTGTTTTTACTCTTTTTGGGGCGGGAAGCAGTTTTTTGCCTTTTGCTGATTGGAAAGCAGGCTCCGGTTGGTACTCAGGGTAATCAGCGTATCAGCTAACTGGGTCAAAGCAACGCCCAGAAGATTCAGCTCATCGTCGCTAAGCCGGCATGCGAGAAGATTTGCAAGAGCGGTAATGGATGCGGTCAGTTCGCAGGGGTTCATAACATTCACCTCAAGGTTATTTTATGTTAGGATCCCTCTAACCGGCTACCAAAGATCTTTTGGGGTAGAAAAAAGAGGCGGAAAAAAGAAAAATCCGAGTACCAAACGGTACTCGGACTGTGTCAAGACGTCAGCGATGATAAAAAATTACCGTGGTGCATTGCACTCCACACTATCTACACGATTATGCCGCATTTGTTGGTATCTACACGATTTTAA